>DATDPK010000031.1:0-4500 GCA_035292785.1 Candidatus Nanoarchaeia archaeon | reverse complement strand
GCCTTGGATATATATGCTCTTTATTCCTGCCTCTTGCAGACAGACTTGCAGCACTCCTGCCTTGTGCCTGCACACTCCTCCTGTGTCAACAAATTGGCCGAGAGACATTGTTTTTCCTGGCACAAAGCTTCCTTCGCCGGGGAATTTTGCCTTAAGCATTGCGAAGATGTCAGTAATGAACGCTTCTGGATTTTGACTTAATCCTACTGCCTTTGCTGCAGCAAGCAGTGGAAGGATGCCGTCGCTTGCCTTGTGCAGCACAATTTTTTCTCTGATGTAAGTCTCTGGTTTTCCCAGCACAAAACTCCTGCCCGGCAGATAATCTCCTTCGCACAAAAAGCCTACGCCTCTTAATTCACCATATGTTTCCGGATTTTTTTCTTCGTTTGCCGGATTTACAGTCATTTCAATAGCTGCGTGCAATTTTATCGCTTCTTCCAGGACAAACCATTTTGCCTCTTCTGGATTTGAGGCCATTTGCAGTGCCTCGGTTATCTTGAAGTGTGTTGTGTCTCCATCTCTCTTTATTCCGTGTTTGTTCAACAAGTATTGCAGGAATTCGTTTTCTCCTATTTTTGGAAGTCCTATTTCATTGCTTTCTGATTCTGCAAGAATTTTGCTTATAATCCTGCCCAGCGCCCTGTTTTCTTCCTTTATTGTCTCTAATGGTGTGCTTAGATAGTTGTGCACGTATTGTGCTCTGCTTTCAGCCACAGCACTCATAATTCGCGCCTGGGTGCCTGTTGACTGCAGTGCAAAAGCCGCTCTCTCAGATAGTTCTTGTTGAGAGCAAATGCAGTCAAGAGTTTGATACGTTATTCTCCTTCTGAATAAAAAGTCAAAAAGCCCCATCCCGTGATATCGTCACTATAGGGGGTTTTAAAATTTATCGACTATTTTTTCAGAAGATACTCAAATACAAAGGGAGAAATCAATGTTGAAATGAGCGCCATAAAGATTAGTGATGAGAAAATGTCCTTTGATATTATACCGGAACCAAGTGCCACTTGGGCGATAACAAGTTCTGTGTCTCCTTTTGCGTTTAATGCCCAGCCCACTTTCCATCCGTTTTTCCAATTTTTTGAAACAAGCCAGTAGCCAAATGCAGAGCCAAAGACCGTTCCAAATATTGCAAGCACGGTTATTGTTAGGCTGAAATTGATGTTTTGCCATATGCTGATAATATCAGTGTTTAATCCTATCCATAGGAAGAACAGCGGAATAAGAAATCCAAATCCTATTGCGTGCACCACGTGAGTGATTTCTGTTCTTTCATACGGTCCGTGCGCCTTGTCTGTTTTCAGGACTTGTCTTATGATAAGTCCTCCGAATAGGGCTCCGATGATTGCGCCTATTTTCAGATATTCTGCAAGGACTGCAAGCAAAAGCGTGATTAGTAATGCTGCTGTGAATAATGCCGGCTTGTACATTTTTCTTTCAACTATTGTCAGTATGAATGGAATGAGAATGAACCTGAATATCAAAAGAATGACCAGGAAGATTATAACGTTCAATATCAAAACTAAAATTGAAAACTTTGCTCCAACAACACCTATGACTGCAAGTATTGACGCTACCAGCATTAATTCAACAAAGTCATCTGTTGCTCCTGCGTCAACTATGAGTGCGCCTAAAGCTGTTTTCAATTTTCCATATTCCTCAAGCAGGTCAAGTGCAAATGCAGTTGCGCTTACGCTCATGCATACTCCGACAAGAAGGCTGACTATGTCCGACAGCCCAAACAGGTATTTTGATGCGAGAAATCCAAATGCTAACGGCAGTATCGTATTAAACAGTGATATGTTCAGCGAAGCACCCAAGTTCTTTTTCAGTTGTTTGAAATCCAGACCCAATCCGACAAAGAATAAAAGTAAAATTGAACCAACGTATGCCAAAAATTTCAGTATTGACAAACTTTCATCTGTGAATAAGGCATCCTTGATGAACGGAAGTCCAAGCACTATTCCAACGCTGATTTGTGATACAACTCTTGGAATTTTGAAGAATTGCAGTAGCTCTGAAAACAAGTACAGAATTCCAAGGCATATTAATAAGGTTGTTAACGGCTCCATTTCCTCTTTTTTATGATTTTATGCCAATATCGCTTTAAAAGCTTTTGCCACTAAGATTAATTAATTAGTTTTGTTATACCGCCTTTAATGAGAAAGTTTGTGTTGACTGGCGGAACGTGTACTGGTAAAACCACTGCATTGCAGGCTCTTAAAAAAGAGGGGTTTAATGTTATTCCAGAAGCTGCACGGGCGATTATTGTATCAGAGAATGCAAAAGGCAGCAAGCTTGTGCCTTGGGTTGACAGGAATGCTTTCCAGAGGGAAGTTTTGCGCAGGCAGCTTGAGGCAGAGTCTAAGGCAAGCACAGATGTTTTTCTGGATAGGGGAATTCCTGATGGCATTGCTTTTTACAGAATTGTTGGCTTGCAGCCCCCTGATGAATTGATTAAGGCATCACAGGAAGCGCGATACGACAGGATTTTTCTTCTTGATTTGCTTCCTGTCTATCCTTCAGACCCGATGAGAAAAGAGGATGCTGAAACGTCAAGGAAGATACACGAAATGATTAGAGAAATTTATCAATCGCTTGGATACAAGGTAATAGAGATTCCTGCTTTGTCTGTTTCTGAAAGAATAAAATTAATTAAAAAAAATATTTAGCGCCAGATTGCAAGGATTCCGCTCATTACAATCAGGACAACCAAATTGTGTGCTGTGTTCAGCAAAAACAGCTTTAATGGCTTGCCTTCCCAGAGGAATGCTCCGAATTGTACCGGCGCTACAAGTCCTAGCCACGCCCAGAATGCGAATTGTGCTGCTCCGCCCCAGTTTGTCAAGTTTAACAGATTTACAAAATGTGCCAGCACATAAGCAGTTACCAACACTGAAACAAAGCCAAAAGTCATCGCTTTTGCAGGGGTCATTTTCATCTTTTTCAGTCCTTTAGAAGTGAACTTCATCAGCTTTGCCCACTGCCTGCCAAACAACGGCCCATACCATATCCACCCAATTACAAAACCAGAAATTGCTGCACACAAAACAGCCCAATAGTTTACAATTATTTCCGCCATATTCAAATCACCTCGTTTATAATAGACGCGCTAACTGTTTAATAATTTATGCGTCTATTATATTCGACAGACATAACAATTTATTATTAATTATTTATGTCTGTCGTTATAGTAAAAGTTATAAGGAATTAGCCCTATATTAGCTTTATGTCATTTTTTCTCGTTTGAATCTTTCATAAGCTATTTTCGTGTCAGGGCAGAGTTTTCCCTGTTCTGCCAGCGGGTCGATTTCAGAGCAGTTCATCCATCCGCCCCATTGGAATTCAGCGGTGCGTGGATTGATTTCTCCGTAATGGCAGGTTCTGAAAACGTGAACGTGATAATTGCGTTCTGGGAAAGGGAAGTCAAAGAGTTTTTCCAGTTCTTCCGGTCTTTTTTTAATTTCAAGCTCTTCATCTAATTCTCTTGCGGCTGCTTCAAGCGGGCTTTCCCCTGGCTCAACTTTTCCTCCAGCTCCCAAGCCGAACAAGGAAGGGTCAACTTTCTTTTTAGAGCTTCTCTGGTGAACGTACAGCTTTTCATATTTTTGTACGATTATTATTACAATTTCCCCCATCAGTCAATTTATATGTCGATAAAGTACATAAAACTTTCCCGAAAACATTATAAAGCCTTTTTTGCAGAATTAAAATATGCCAGTAATCGAAGGACTTAAGCGTATGATTGACCGCCAGCTTGAGCAAGGCAAAAAAGAGGAAGAGCTGAAGAAAAAGGAGATTACAGACTTGTTTAAAGAGCGTGCAAGAGTTCACATTACTGTTTACGGCAAAGTTCACGGTGTTTTCTTTCGCGATTTTGCAAAAAAACAGGCAGATGCTCTTGGGCTGACTGGCTGGGCGAAGAATACTGATGATTCTGTTGAGATTGTTGCTGAAGGCGACAAGAGCAAGCTAAGAGATTTCATCATTGAGTGCCAGAAAGGCCCTCCGTTGGCTAAAGTGGACAATGTTGATTATGAGTGGGAAGAGTATAGTGGAAAGTTCACGAGCTTTTACATTAATTATTAGAACCCCATCAACAATGCATCCGGATCTTCCAAGTGTCTTTTGATTTCAGAAACAAACTTTGCTGCCATTGCGCCGTCTATTATTCTGTGGTCGAATGATAATGACATTGGAAGCATTTTCCTTATTTCTATCTTGCCGTCTACTGGTATTGCTTTGTCGCATATCTTGCCGAGTGCGAGTATTGCGCATTCCGGCCAGTTGATGACTGGTGTTGCCCAGACTCCTCCAAGGCTTCCGATGTTTGTTATTGTGAAAGTTCCGCCTTGCAAGTCTTTTAGTTCTATTTCTCTTGTTCTTGATAACTCTGCCATTCTCCATATTTCGCGCGCGATTTCAAGTATTGTCTTCTCGTTTGCAGCCTTGACCACCGGAACCATTAGCCCGTGTGGCGTGTCTACTGCTATTCCAATG
>DATDPK010000030.1:0-11378 GCA_035292785.1 Candidatus Nanoarchaeia archaeon | reverse complement strand
TGGTTGTTGCTTCTTGCGGTGATTGGTTTGGTTGTTTATTTTAAGTTCCGCAGTCCTATTGTTGTCCGCAAGAACGCTACTGTTTTGTCGACGGAAGAGGGCGGCATTTCTGAATTAAAAGTTGTTATTGAGTTTGTTAACAGGAGCAATAAGACTGTTCGTCATCTTAGAATTATGGACTTGGTGCCTCGTTTGGCTGATGTCATCAAGGAGTTTAAGGAAACTATTCTTGCGCCTTCGAAAGTTGTTCCTCATTCTAATCGCGGCACGCTTGTCAGGTGGGATATTGATTTTGTTGAGCCGAAGGAGCACCGTATTTTGACTTACAAGGTTAGAAGTCAGTTGAGCATTCTTGGCGGCTTGAAGCTTCCTGTTGCAGCTGTTCGTTTTTCTGCTGAGGGCAAGGAACGTGAAGCAGTGTCTAACCAGCCTGAAATCAAGTTCCGCTCGCAAGATTTTTAAACAGCTGTTCTCGTTCTTATCTTATCCCCGCGTAGCTCAATGGCAGAGCATTCGGCTGTAGAGCAGTCGCCCACAGACAGAGTATGCACTTTGTATGAAAGTGGGTCAGCCGCATTGAGCCCGAAAGGTCGCTGGTTCGAATCCGGCCGCGGGGATTCAGTGCAGGGGCGCAAGCCCTTGTACTTTTTTCTAATCATTCCATCACCGATATCTTTTTATTCTCCTATTTTTCCTGTTTTGTTATGAAACAGTTGTTTTTATTGCTTTTATTGTTGATTGCATGTGTTCCTGCTGTTCCTGTTCAGGAAAATGTGACTGTTGAACAGCCTAAGCCTCAGATTGTCAAGGAAGTTGTAGAAAAGGTTGTTGTGCAGTGTTGGGATGGCAGTACTGCTGAGTCTTTAGAGCAGTGTCCTCCTGAGAAGAAAGAAGTTGTTGTTGCTCCTGAAACTGGCGAGATTGGCCAGCAATTGTTAACTGAGGCAAGGAAGAAATTTACAGGCTTGGCTTATTTATTGGACGACCGCGTCGTTATCATTTATGGCAATAAGGTCCGTCATTATTTCTTGAAATTATATGAATTGGATGGAAACCCGATTACAGATGTTTTTGTTGATTTGGACAAGAAAGAGGCTGTTGCTTATTGTAATATTGAAAGGGAAGGCCGTTTGCTTGAGAAGAGTTTTGATTACGAGCGTAGCAGGTGCAAGGATTACATTGACAAGCCGATATCAACTTCTTTTGAGAAATGGACTCACAAGGGCCCGATTGAGTGGCTTGAGGAGTTTGCTGATCAAAAGCCCATTTTGGTTGAAGATAATATTCAGACTATAAGCATTGGTGGCAACTCAAAGACCATTCAGCCTTCTTTGCACTATATGGTTGATGGAAAGCGTGTTATTTTGCGTATTGACAGGCGTTACGGTGTTCCTGTGAAGATTGAGATTGAAGGCGAGCATTCTATTGACTTCCGTGAGACTTACTTTGATGTTATGGTTCTCAACGCCAAGCAGGAGAAGATTGACCAGTCTTGGATTGAGTATCAGCCTGTTTCTGAGTATTGGTTGCAGGGCGTTTCTAAGTAGTTTTTTCCAATAGGTTTATATAGGAACTATAGCCATTAATTAACTATGGTTAACCGTTTGCTGCAGCCTCAGGAGATTGAAGTCTTTTATGTTCTTCCTGCCTTGCGTAGGGAGCTTGCTGTTTGTATGAAATCTGTTGGCAAATCTCAGAAAGAGATAGCAAAGCTTCTGGGCGTTACAGAGCCTGCTGTTAGCCAGTATATGAGCTCTAAGAGGGCTTCCCAGCTTAAGTTCAATGATAAGCTGAAGATTGCAATTAATGAGTCTGCAGGGCGTATTACGAGCGAGATTAGCTTGATGCGTGAGATGCAGAGGCTTGTTCATTTGGTTAGAAGTGAGCGCGTTATCTGCCAGGTGCACGAAGCATTGGGCGGGGCTCCAAAGAATTGCAATGTTTGTTTTGACAGTGCTCCTATTCAGATAACTCGGGTGTGAAGATGAAATTGGAAATTAAAGACCTACACATATCTATCGATGGCAAAAAGATTTTGAAAGGCATTTCTTTAGTTGTCAATCCTGGCGAGGTTCACGCTTTGATGGGCCCTAATGGCAGTGGCAAAAGCACTTTGTCTTATGTTCTTGCAGGTCATCCGAAATATAAGGTTGAGCAAGGTGATATCTTAATTGATGGCAAGAGCATTTTGAGCTTGTCTCCTGATGAGCGTGCAAAGCTTGGTCTTTTCCTTGCTTTCCAGAATCCTTTGGAAGTTCAGGGCTTAAGCTTGTCTAAGTTTTTGTTTACTCTTGCAAAGCTGGGTGATGCTAAGCTTTCTTTTATTGATTTCAAGAAGCGTTTGGATGCCAATCTTTCTTTGTTAGGTGTTGACAAGTCTTTTATCGAGCGTGATGTGAATGTTGGTTTTTCTGGTGGTGAGAAAAAGCGTGCTGAAGTCTTGCAGTTGCTGACTTTGAAGCCTTCTTTGGCGGTTCTTGATGAGCTTGACTCTGGTCTTGATGTTGATAGTATGCAGTTGTTGTCAAAAGCAGTTAATGCGTTAAGAGGTCCTGCTTTTGGCCTTTTAGTAATTACTCATTATCAAAGGTTGTTGAATTATTTGAAGCCTGATTTTGTTCACGTTATTGTTGATGGTAAAATTGTTGCAAGCGGTGATTCCAAATTGGCGTTGGATGTTGAAAAGAATGGTTACAAGTTGGTGGCTGTATGAGCTTGACTATTTTGAACAATGATTATGAGAAGAAGTATGGTTTCAGGGATCCTGAGAGTTATGTTTTCAAGACGAAAAAAGGCATTTCTGAGGATGTTGTCAGGCAGATTTCCAAGATAAAGAACGAGCCTCAGTGGATGCTTGACTTGCGCTTGAAGGCGTTAAAAATATTTCTAAGCAAGCCTATGCCTGAGTGGGGCGGTAATTTGAAGGATATTGATTTTGGCAAGTATACTTATTTTTTCAGCCCTACGGATAAGACTTCGCATAATTGGGATGATGTTCCTGCTGGCATTAAGAAGACTTTTGACCGTTTGGGTATTCCTGAGGCAGAGCAGAAGTTTTTAGGCGGTGTTGGCGCCCAGTATGAATCTCAGACAGTTTACCATAAGCTCAGAGAAGATTTGGCAAAGCAGGGAGTGGTTTTCACCGACACAGATACTGCTTTGAAAGAGTATCCCGAAATCTTCAAAAAGTATTTTGCAACAATTGTTCCCGCGGGCGATAATAAGTTTGCTGCTTTGAATACTGCTGTTTGGTCTGGCGGTTCATTCATTTACATTCCGCCTGGCGTTAAAGTAAAGGTTCCATTGCAGGCTTATTTCAGGATTAATGCAAAGAATGTTGGCCAGTTTGAACGAACTTTAATTATTGTTGATAAGGATGCTGAAGTTCATTATATTGAGGGTTGTACTGCTCCTGTTTATTCCACTGATAGCTTGCACGCTGCTGTTGTTGAGCTTGTTGCTCTTGAGGGTGCAAAGGTTCGTTACACAACTATTCAGAATTGGTCAAGCAATGTTTACAATCTTGTCACAAAGCGTGCTATGGCTTACAAGAATGCGACTGTTGAGTGGATTGACGGTAATTTAGGAAGTAAACTAACAATGAAGTATCCTTGTGTTATTTTGAAAGGTGAAGGTTCTAAAGCTGATATTTTGAGTGTTGCATATGCTGGCAAGGCTCAGCATCAGGATGCTGGTGGAAAAGCTATTCATTTGGCGTCAAATACGAGTTCAAGAATTATTTCAAAATCTGTCAGCAAGGATGGCGGAAGGTCGAGTTATCGTGGTTTGTTAAGGGTTGTGAAAGGCGCTAAGAATGTCACGAGTTCTGTCAAGTGCGATGCTTTGTTGCTTGACAAGCATTCAAGGTCTGATACTTATCCTACGATGAAAATCGAGGAGCCTTCAGCAACTATTGCTCACGAGGCGACTGTTGGCAGGATTGGCGAGGAGCAGTTATTCTATCTTAGGTCTCGTGGTCTTTCAGAAAGTGAAGCATTAGCTATGATTGTTCTTGGTTTTATTGCAGAGTTTACTAAAGAATTGCCTATGGAGTATGCTGTTGAGTTGAACAAGCTTATCCAGTTGGAAATGGAGGGCAGTTTGGGATGATTGAATTAACTGTTCCTGCAGGCGAGAAAAAGCAGATAGTTTTAGTTCACGATAGTCCTGAGTCTTCACAGCGCATTATCCGTTTGTCAGGTGAGGGCGCAGAGGTTCAAGTTGAGGAGATTTTTATGTCCGGCAATATTCAGAGTCAGTTGACGATAGTTCACGATGCTGTGCGCACTAAGTCTCGGGTTAATGTGCGTGGTGTTCTTGGAAAAGCGCAGAGTGCAGTGTCTCACGCTAAAGTCGTTATTCCTAAGCACGGTCAGCTCAGTGATAGTTTTGTTGAGCAGCATTTCTTGTTGTTGGATGACAGCGCTCAGGCAGAGGCTATTCCTTCGCTGGAAATTGAGGCAGATGAGGTTAAGGCTTCTCATTCTGCAACTATTAGTCCTATTAATCCTGAAAAAATCTTTTATTTGACGAGCAGGGGGGTTTCTGAGTCAGAAGCCCGGAAGCTCATTATTGAGGGTTTTTTGAAATTGCCGAAGGGCTATGAGAATTTGATATCAAAATGGCAAACATAACTGTATTGGACGCTGAAAGGGTGCGCAAGGATTTTCCTTTCTTTGCTCGCGGCTTGGTTTACTTGGATAGCGCTGCAACTACTCAGAAGCCAAAAATTGTTTTAGACGCGATCAGGAAGTTCTATGAAACTTCTAATGCAAATGTTCATCGTGGTGTTTATTCTTTGGCAGAAGAGGCCACACAATCTTTTGAGCTTGCACGAAAGAAAGTTGCTGATTTTATTGGAGCGAATCCGAGAGAGATTGTGTTTGTTCGCAATGCTACTGAGGCAATTAATCTTGTTGCTCAGAGTTGGGGTAATGCAAATATCAGCAAGGGCGACACAATTTTGCTTACAGAAATGGAGCATCATAGTAATATTGTTCCTTGGCAGATGCTTTCTAAGAAAGTTGGTTCAAAGATTTCATATCTTCCTATTACTGAGCGTGGTGAGTTGGACAAGAACGCTACTTTGCACGCTTTGAGCCAGAAACCAAAGTTGTTTGCTTTTACTCATATTAGTAATGTTCTCGGCACGATTAATCCTGCAAAAGAAATGATTTCTGAAGCGCACAAGCAAGGCATTCCTGTTCTTTTGGATGCTTCTCAGAGCGTTCCTCATATGCCTGTTAATGTTAAGGATTTGGATTGTGATTTCTTGGTCTTCTCTGGCCATAAGATGCTTGCTCCTTTTGGTGTTGGTGTATTATACGCCAAGCGTGAATTGTTGGATAAGATGGCTCCTGTGCTTGGGGGCGGTGATATGATTAAGGAAGTTCATTTTGATGGCGCGTTGTGGAATGAGGTTCCTTGGAAGTTTGAAGCCGGCACTCCTGATGTTGCTGGTGTTGTTGGTCTTGGCGCTGCTGTTGATTATTTGCAGTCTTTGGGTATGGAGAATGTTTGGAAGCACGGGCAGGACTTGGTAAAGTATGCTTATGATAAGATGAAAAAGGATGATATTATTGCCATTTATGGTCCTGAAAATCGTGCTGGCTTGATTAGTTTTAATCTTGGTGATATGCACGCTCACGATGTTTCAACTGTTCTTGACCAGCAGAAGGTTTGTGCTCGCTCAGGCCATCATTGTGCTCAGCCTTTGATGGAAAGATTGGGAGTTCCTGCAACTGTAAGAATTAGTTTTGGTCCTTATAATTCAAAGGAAGATGTTGATGCCTTTTTGATTGCTTTGCAGAAGGCAAAGAAGGTGTTTAGGCTATGATTGATGAAATGTATCAGGAAATAATTTTGGATTATTATCGTAATCCGAGGAATAAGGGGGTTTTGCCTCATCCTGATATTGTTTCTCATGATGTTAATACTTCTTGCGGTGATGAGATTACGATGAATGTTCTTGTCAAGGATGGCAGGATTGGCAATTTGAGATTTGCTGGCAAGGGTTGCGCTATCTCTCAAGCAGCTGCTTCTATGCTTACAGAATATGCGTTGGGCAAGTCTTTGTCAGAAGTTGCTAAGTTTAATAAAGAGGACGTTTTGAAGCTGATTAGTATCCCTATTTCGTGTATGCGTTTGAAATGCGCATTATTGGGTTTGAAAGTTTTGAAATTGGGCGTTCTCCAATATGTCAATAATCATCTATCGGAGGAACAATTGGTGAAGTTGAAGAGTGACCAGTTGAACGAAAATGATGATTATTGAGCACACTCGGAATTCCGCAGAATTATTATATGAGTTAGCGGAATTCCGATGTATGGGAGAAAAGCTGGAGGTAGAAGATGAAAGCTGAACTTAAACAATTGGTAACAAAGGATATGGTTATTGCTGATGTCTTGAAAAAGCATCCTGATGTGGCTGTTATTATGCTTGAGCACGGCCTGCATTGTGTTGGGTGCCACGCTAATGTTTTTGACACAATAGAAGCTGGCTGTAAGGTGCACGGTTTGGATGATGCAACTGTTGACAGTCTTGTGAATTCAATTAACAAGTTTATCTCAGAGGAACAAGTAGAGAAAGAAGTTCCAAAAGGTCCTGCTAAAGTTACGATTAGTGGTGTTGCTGCTAATAAAGTCAAGGAATTGCTGGCAAAGGATAAATTGGAAGGCCACGGTTTGCGTGTCGCAGTTTCTCCTGGCGGTTGTTCTGGCTTTGTTTACCAGATGAATTTTGAAAAGTCTGCGGGCAAGGATGACTTTGTCCTTGAAGACAATGGCGTTAAGGTGTTTATTGACAAGGACAGCTTGGAAATGCTTCGCGGTGCTGAGATTGATTATGTTGACCAGTTGAACGAGTCTGGATTCAAGATTAACAATCCTAATGCAAAGCAGAATTGTGGTTGCGGGAAAAGCTTTGGTTAATTTTTCTTAAAGAATACATTATCCAATGCCCATTTTCCTGGGCCGTGTGATATTATTATCAGGAATGCTGCAAGGTACAACAGGGCTAATTCTCCTTTGTTCATTATTGGTATCCAGCCCTGGGGCGCGTGCGCTTTGAAGTATGCTCCCATCATGTCGATTATTGTGATAAATGCTGCTATTCTTGTGAAGAGTCCGAGTGTGATGAGAATTCCGCCGACAAGCTCTATTACGCCGGCAACTCCCATTAGGCTCATTAGTTCTGCTGCATTTCCGCCGAACATTCCAAATAGTTTTTGCGCTCCGTGCTGTGCGAATAATAATCCGATGAGTATTCTCGCGATTGCGTAGAATGTGTCGTGGTGTTTTTCAAAGAATGCTTTCATTTAGTGTTTCTTGTTGCGCAATGCTTATAAATTTTGCGGATTTGCTTTTTTGTGATGAAATCATTATTGTTCGGCACTCCTGGTATTCCTTTGTCCACTTCTCCTTCCAGCACTATCAATGGTGTTATGCAGGTGAAAAATCTTGGGCTTGACGCTATGGAGTTTGAGTTCGTGCATAGTGTTCACGTTAATGAGCAGATTGCTCCTGAGATTAAGAGGCTGGCTGAGCAGTTGAATGTTGTTCTAACCTGTCACGGCCAGTATTATGTCAATCTTGCTGCGACAGAGCCTGCTAAATTGCACGCTTCTGTTAATCGTATGCTTTCTGCTGCGAGGCGGGTGAATGAGTGCGGCGGCTGGAGTATTACGTGGCATATGGGTTATTATCTTGGAAGGCCGAAAGAGAAAGTTCACGAGATTGTCAAGCAAGGTGTTAAGGACGTTGTAAAAACTTTGCAGGACGAGGGAATAAAGCTGTGGATTCGTCCTGAAACAACTGGCAAGGAGACTCAATGGGGCGATTTGCAGGAGACAATCAAGCTTGCGCAGGAAGTTGAGCAAGTCTTGCCGTGTATTGATTTTGCGCATTTGCACGCTCGTTATAATGGCAAGAACAATACTTTGGAGGAATTCAGGGATATTCTCTCACAGATAGAAAAAGGTCTTGGTCGCGAAGCTTTGGACAATATGCACATCCAGTGTTGCGGTATTAATTATGGTCCAAAAGGTGAGAAGAATCATTTGAACTTTGCAGATTCTGATTTCAACTGGAAAGATATGCTGAAAGCGTGGAAGGAATTTAAAATCAAGGGCGTTGTTATCACTGAAAGTCCTAATGTTGAAGACGATGCTTTATTCTTGAAGCGTGAATTTGCAAAATTATAACAAAAAACTTATAAATAAGCTTGCATAATTAATTTTTTGATGGAAGTTAAAGTTGTTGATGCCAAGCTTGATTCTTTTAAAACAGAGTTAATTGTCGTCGGCTTGTTTTCTCCTGCTGAGTCAGTCACTCCTGAATTGAAGCATATCGACGAGAAGCTGAATGGCGCGATTGCTCATGCTATTAAGGGAAAAGAATTTGAAGGTGAATATCAACAGTTCAGGCTGATTAGTACTTTGGGAAAGATTCCTGCAAAGAATATTCTTTTGCTTGGTCTTGGAAAGAAAGCTGATGCTAATTTGGAATTGTTGCGCCGTGCTGCTGGCTTGAGCGCGAGGATTGTGAGGGATTTCTGCGGTATTACCGAATATGCCACTACTTTGCACACAATTGATGTTCCTAAGACGTCAAAGGATGGGCGCGCGCAGGCTGTTGCAGAAGGCAGTGTGCTCGGCGCTTATCAGTATATCAAGTATCGCACTGTTGATAAGAAGAAGATAAAAATTCTTTCGCAGGTTACTTTGGTTGGTGACGGCGTTCACGCGAGTGTTAAGAAGGGAGCGACTCTCGCAGAGTGTGAGAATCTTGTCAGAGATTTGGCTAATGAGCCTGCAAGTAATCTTAAGCCTGAGCAACTGGCAAATGTTGCCAAAGAATTGTCAAAACTTGGTGTTAAAGTTGTAGTTCACGACAGAAAGGGCATTGAAAAGCTTGGCTTGACTGCTTTGTTGGCTGTTAATCGTGGCAGTGTTCACGAGCCGCGTTTTGTGATTATGGAGTATAATGGCGGCGGCAAGAAGAAGATTGCTTTGGTCGGCAAGGGCATTACTTTTGACAGCGGCGGCCTGAATTTGAAGCCAGAGGAGGGAATGTTGACAATGAAGCACGATATGTGCGGTGCTGCTGTTGTTATTGCAACAGTGCGTGCTGCTGCTTTGTTGAAATTGAAGGCAAATATTGTTGGAGTGTTTGCAGCGACAGAGAATATGCCGGGCATGGATGCTTACAAGCCAGGTGATGTTGTTCTAACTTATAGCGGGAAGACTATTGAGATTGCAAATACTGATGCAGAGGGAAGGGTTGTCTTGTCTGATGCATTGGCTTATACTGAGAAAAATTTGAAGCCTGACGCGATTATCGACCTTGCCACTTTGACTGGTGCTTGTGTTGTTGCTCTTGGCAGTGTTTGTGCCGGCGTTATGGGCAAGGATAAGAAATTAATCAGTCATTTGGTTGAGTCTGGTCTTGCGACAGGAGAAAGAGTGTGGGAGTTGCCGTTTTTCCAGGAGTATCACGAGCAGATTAAGTCTGAGATTGCTGACGTGAGAAACTTGGGCGTTATTAGAAGGGAGGCTGGCGCGATTACTGCTGGTGCTTTTTTGGCTGCTTTTGTGGAGAAGACTCCTTGGGCTCATATTGATATTGCGGGCACGAGCTGGTCTGAGCAGGATTTGGAATACGTCAGGAAAGGCGGAACTGGTTTTGGCGTGAGATTGTTGATTCACGCGTTGGAGAATTGGTATGGATGAAGACAAGTTTCAGGGAACAACGTATTTTACTATAGATGAGGCTGAGAAGTGTTTGCCTGTAATTGAAAAATTTGTTAAGAAAGCTCAGCGTTTGCGCGACAAGATTGCCTGGCTTCTTGAAACTAACGATGTTGTTTTGGAAGTTAGCAGCGAGGACGGCTTTCATTATTTCGTTACTGAGCAGGTCAGGGTTAACAAGGAGTTTCACAAGCTTTATTACCAGTTTTACAAAGTGATTGAGGATTTGTCTTCTTTGGGCGTTTTCATCAAGGATATTGATGATGGCTTGATTGATTTTCCTTTCAAGTTTAATGGCCGTGATGCGTTTTTGTGCTGGCAGTTGGGCGAGAAGAAGATTGGTTATTGGCACGATCCTGAGTCTGGTTTTGAGGGCAGGCAGCCTATTGTTGATGTGGATGAGCTGTTTAAAGCAAAAAATTTATAATCATCGTATCAGCTTTTTTCTATGATGAAGGAGAAAACTTACAGGATAGTTTTTGAGAGAAAAGGGTGTATTGGTGCTGCTGCTTGTGCTGCTGTTGCTCCTGAGTTTTGGGAGATGAAGGAGGACGGTAAGGCAGACTTGATTGGCCATAAGCTTGATGAGAATGGCAATCAGGTGCTTATTATTAAGGAGAGTCAGATGACTGATAAGATGAAGAATGCCTTGACTTTGAACAAGGAGGCTGCCGAGGTTTGTCCTGTTCAGGTTATTCATATTTATGATGAGGAAACTGGTGAAAAACTGATATGAGGGTGATTTGAATGGAAAAAATGTTTGATGATTTTGGTCCTGAGAGGATTGTTGAAGTTTACCATCCTAAGTTGGGAATGAGGGGTGTTCTGGTTGTTGATAATACTGCATTGGGCCCTGGCAAGGGTGGAATCAGGTTTACTCCAACTGTTGACAAGGACGAGGTTTTTCGTCTTGCAAGAACAATGACTTGGAAGAATGCTATGGCTGATTTGCCTTTTGGCGGTGCAAAGTCTGGTATTATTGGCGACCCGAAGAAATTAACTCCTAAGCAAAAAGAAGAATGGGTTGCTGCTTTCTCAAAATTGTTGAAGGGTGTTGTTCCTCAGTATTATTGTGCTGGTCCTGACATTAGTATGGCTGAGCACGATATGGAAGTTTTTGCAAAGGCTAATGGTGATATGAAGGCCTGCACTGGCAAGCCTAAGGCTCTTGGCGGCATTCCTCACGAGCTTGGCTCAACGGGCTTTGGTGTTTTCCACGCGATTAAGGTTGCATTGAAGCATATGGGCAAGGATATCAAGAAGGTTACTTACTCTGTTGAGGGTTATGGCAATGTCGGCGAGTTTGTTGTTAAGTTTATGTCAGAAGCTGGCGCAAAATTAGTGGCTATTTCCGACAGCAAGGGAACTTTGGTTGTTCCTGAAGGCATTGATGGAAAGAAATTGTTTGAAGTTAAGAAATCAAAAGGAACTGTGACTGCTTATGGCGGCAAAGTGTTGCCGAACAAGGATATTTGTTTCCAGGATGTTGATGTTTTTGTTACAGCAGCTATTCCTGACTTGTTTGGTGTTGCTGACGTGCCTAAGATTAAGGCAAAATTGATTGTTCAGGGCAGCAATATTGCCACGACGATGGAAGCTGAGGAAGCTCTTGCGAAAAAGGGAGTTTTAGTTG
>DATDPK010000029.1:0-7543 GCA_035292785.1 Candidatus Nanoarchaeia archaeon | reverse complement strand
CACTTGGAGGCGTATTTACAAAGCTAATAGAGAGGAATACGACAATTCCAGTAAAGAAAAGCCAAGCATTCAGCACAGCAGCAGATAATCAGCCAGCTGTTACAATAAGAATTTCACAAGGAGAAAGACCAATGTTCGCAGACAACAAACTGCTCGGACAATTTGACCTTGTAGGAATACCACCAGCACCAAGAGGAATTCCGCAAATAGAAGTAACATTTGACATTGACGCAAACGGAATATTGAGCGTCACAGCAAAAGACCTTGGAACAAGCAAAGAACAAAGCATGCGCATAACAGCGCCAAACAAGCTTGACACAGCAGAAGTTGAACGAATGCGCAAGCAGGCAGAAGAATTCGCAGAACAAGACAAAAAGCGCAAAGAAGAAATAGAAACAATCAACCAAGCTGACACACTGGTGTATACAGCAGAGAAACAGCTGAAAGAGTTCGAAGGCAAAGTAAGCGAAAAAGAAATAAAGGGAATAAAAGAAAAGATAGACGAACTCAAGAAATTGCTGTCAGCAGAGAAAAAGGACACAGCAGAAATCAAGAAAAAACTTGATGAAGCGCAAAAACTGTTCCACACAGCAGCAACAGAGCTTTACCAGAAAGCCGGCAAAAAACCGCAAAAAGAAGATGTAGTAGACGCTGAAAAAGCATGATTGAATACAAAACAATTGGCTATATCGCGATAGGACTGGCAGCACTATACTTCGCAGTCCGAATAGCAGGCCAAATGGCAATCAGAAAGCTGATAAGAGCAGAGTTTGAGCACGTTGTGAACAGCGACGAACATAAGGTTAAAGGGCGCTTTCAATGACTGGAAAGGACTACTACAAAACTCTCGGCGTTGAAAAAAACGCATCACAGGAAGACATAAAGAAAGCATACAAGAAATTAGCCAAAAAATACCATCCAGACATAAGCAAAGAGCCAGACGCTGCAGAAAAATTCAAGGAAATAAACGAAGCAGCAGCAGTACTTGGCGATGCTGAAAAAAGGTCACAATACGACCAATTCGGCACATCAGACTTCGGACAACAATTCTCAGGATTTGACTTCAGAGATTTTGCTGGCGGCTTTAACTTTGACGAAATATTCGACAGCTTATTCTCAGGATTTGGCTTCAGAACAAACAAAAGAGGAAGGCCAGGAAGAGACTTAGTAGCAGAAGTAGATGTCACCTTAGAAGAAGTTGCAAAAGGAGCGGCAAAAGAACTTGAATTACAAAGAATGGTGCAATGCGACGAGTGTACCGGAAAAGGCGGAAGCAATTTCACACAATGCAGCACCTGCCAAGGACAAGGAATAGTAAGAAGCGCAAGAAGAACACCATTCGGAGTATTTGCGACAACAAGCACCTGCAACAAATGCAAAGGAACAGGAGAAATACCAGAAGATGTCTGCAAGACTTGTGACGGAGAAGGAAGACTTGTCTCAAGAGAGCCGATAAAAGTCAAAACACCAGCAGGAATACACGACGGAATGAAACTACGGGTAACAGGCGCAGGAGAAGCAGGAGAAAAAGGAGCACAATCAGGCGATTTATACGTAATGGTTCACGTTCTTGACGACAAAAGATTTGTACGCGAAGAAAACGACTTGATTGTAGAACATCCAATAAGCTTTGCAACAGCTTGTCTGGGCGGGGAAATTACAGTTGAAACACTTGAAGGCAAGAAAAAAGTTGAGATAAAACCAGGAACACAAAATAATTCAGAAATAAGACTTGACGGCGAAGGACTGCCAGAACTGAGAAACGGTCAAGTTGGCGACTTTGTCATAAAAATAACAGTAGAAGTGCCAAAAAAAGTAAGCAAAAAACAAGCAGAATTACTGAACGAGTTTGAAAAAGAAGGCAAAAAGAAGTGGAGCTTATTCTGATGAAAATAGAACAGTTGTATGAAAAGGGCTCAAGAAAACTTAACGAAGATGCACTCCTAATTCAAGACACTCTCTTCGGAGTATTTGACGGAGCATCAAGCATGGATGGATATGCAGACAAAAACGGCCACACCGGTGCTTATGTTGCAGCAAATATAGCAAAAGAAATTTTCAAAAAGAATGAAGGATCATTGATCGAACTGGCAAAAAAGGCCAATGAGCAAATCAGAGATGAAATGGCAAAAGCAGGCATTGATGTTTCAAAACCAATAAACCTGTGGTTAACAACAGCTGCCGCAATAAGATTGAATAAGGACGCCTTTGACTGGGTGCAAATCGGCGACAGCCTGATTCTGGTAATCAACAAAGACGGTTCGTACAAGCTTTTAGTTGATGAATACGACCACGATATAGAAACGCTGACTATGTGGAAAAAACTTGCGGAAAAGAAAGTTAACGACATATACAAAGAATTGCACGACCAATTCGTAAAAGTCAGAAACCAAGTTGGCATTTTGTATGGGGGACTCAGCGGGCAGAAGGAAATGAACAAATTTCTCAACTCAGGAACAGAGCGTTTGAAAAACGTGAAGCATGTAATACTGTTCACAGATGGATTGATAGTGCCGAAAGAAAATCCACAAGAAAAAGACGATTTTGAAACCTTTACGAAACTATTTCTAGAAGGCGGCCTGAAAAAAGTAAGAGACCACGTAAGAAAGCTCGAAGAAGACGATCCAAATTGCTGGAAGCATCCAAGATTCAAGCAATACGATGATATTGCGGCGATTGCACTCTCATTTTAGACCACAAATCCACAAAGCTTAAAAGCAGATAAATAGACGATTTCTGAATGGTAAGCGTACATCTTGGACCGCAATGGTTCTTTGGAGTAGATGCAAGCCTTGAAGCATTTGCAGCAATAATTGCATTCTTCATAGCAGCAAGCGCGCTGAAAGTCTTCCGAATGTCGCACGACAAGCGATATTTCTATTTTATGGGAAGCTTTGCACTTCTCACACTAAGCTTTCTTTCCCGCGCAATAGCGGATATTCTGGTTGAAGGCATTGCCATAACAATACCCCCGGATTATCTCAGCAGAATATTCTTCTACGGGTATGTCGCGCATATTTTCCTGGCACTTGCAGCATACGTAATCCTGTTTGCAGTAACGCATAAAATCCACGACAGGCGCATAGTCGCCTTCCTGTTCCTGACGCTTGTCCCAGGACTGCTGTTGAGCGCGAGCTATTTCCTAAGCTTCTACGTAATCAGCGCATTATTCCTTGCATTCATCAGCAGTGTATACTTCCAAAATGCGTGCAATGTCAAAAAATTAACGCCTTGGCTGGTATTTTCAGGCTTTATGATACTCACAATTTCACAATTATTCTTCCTGCTTGATGCTGTCACAAAAACACAAGGATATGTCCTTGCACATATGACTCAAGGCTTAGGATATCTGGTGCTCCTTGCCGCATTGCTCAGAATAATATTCAAATGAAACGCTCAAAAATAGACATAGTGTATGACATGCTGCGTGCAATAGAGGAAAAAGGCGGCAAAATAATACCGACACATTTACTGTACAAGTCAAACCTTTCACATCAAAGAATGAAACAATATCTTGATGAGCTGAAACAGAGAAAACTTCTTGTTGAAACAGAAGTGAAAGGAAAGAAATTCTTTGAAATTACAGACGAAGGAAGAAAGTTCCTGCAAAGCTTCAAGCAAATGAAAGAATTCACGCAGGCGTTTGGACTTTAATCGTGCGTGTCCAAATTGAAGACAGCACCTGAGTCTTTCAAAAGCTCTGATACTTTGTCGCCCAACGCAAGAACTTCTGCTTTTGATGGATTCTTTCCTTTCCAATCAAAAATAAAATCAAACGGGCCGAACTTTGTTTCAAAGCCTGCTGTTTCAACTCTTTTTGCAATCTCAGATGCGTTAACCCCGCGCGTTCCAAAATACATTATCAAATATGTTTTCCATCCCATAGCCAAGTTGATTGCTTTCATCGTATAAAAAGTTATCGCTAAGAAATTATAAAATTTAAAAATCGCAAAACATTTATATAGTCCTAAACATATATTCGTGTTGGTGAGCGGGGGTGACTGTTGATAAATGACACCTGGCCATTGTTCACAAAGGGGTGGATAGGGATACTTGCGCTCTTTTTCTTGATTTCCTGTGTTCCACAAGATGAAATTCTTGCAAAGCCAATAGTTGAAGACAAAATAAATCTGGAAATTGCTCAGAAGCTTTCTGATGAAACAACTCCTATTGCGACAGGAGCAATCTCCCTGGACGAACCAAGACAAAAGATAAACCTAGAATTGGTCAAACAATTAAAAGAAGAAAAAAAGGCACACAAGAAGCAAAAAATACACGTTTTAATTGACGCAAAGAACAAAGAAGAGCTTGAAAAAATCAAAAAGATTGTTTCTGAATCAGGCGGAGAGGTAAAGCAGACGTTTGATGTTGGAAGCGTTCTAAGCGTTGAACTGCCATTAGACAAAATTGAGGAAATATCACAAGAAACAGGTGTAATAGAAGTTGCGCCTGAAAAAGAATACATTGCACTTGTCGAAGACAGAATAACAGCGTTTTCTATTGATGAAGTGTGGGAGAATAATATTACTGGAACTGGCGTACGGATCGCGATACTTGATACGGGAGTTGGACCGCACGACGCGATAAACGTCAAAGCAGGAAAATCATTTGTTTCAAATGAAGACGAGAAAGACCAGAACGGGCACGGAACACACGTAGCCGGAATTGCTCAAAAAGTGGCAAAAGATGCCGTAATATACAATGCAAAAGTTCTCAGCAAAACAGGCGGAGGAACAACCTCACAAATACTGGCAGGCATTAATTGGGCAGTAAATCCAGACGGAGATGACTCTACAGACGATGGTGCGGATATAATCTCAATGAGCTTCGGAGGACTGTTCACAGAACTGGATGGCCCTCTTGCATCGACTGTCAAAGAAGCAATACAAAAAGGAGTGCTTTTTGTTGCAGCTGCTGGAAACTGCAAACAAGGCTGCGGCGGATTTTACGGCGTAACTACACCTGGAAATGTGAAAGAAGTAATTGCTGTTGGAGCTGTTGATGACGACAATAATGTTGCAGGCTTTTCTTCTGGTGATACATTTGACGGTTATGTCAAGCCAGACGTAGTTGCTCCTGGAATAGACATAACTTCTGCCTGGCTGGAAAATGGCGAGAAGACATTAAGCGGCACATCAATGAGCACGCCATTTGTCTCTGGAGTGATTGCGTTGATGCTGGAAAAGGAGAGTTTGACACAGGAAGAAGCCAAGGAAAAGCTTACGAGCACTGCAAAAGATTTGGGAGACGAAGGCTGGGATGCAAGATATGGTGCGGGATTGGTGGATGTTGGACGACTTCTAGGAGATAATCAAAGCACGCCTACCCCGGATGATTCAACAATTCGACCAGAAGAAACAATCCCTGAAATTGATCTAACCGGATATGTTGCCGTGAGCGCGGATGCTAATATAACAACTGAATGGATAACTTCAGATTGCCCTGAAAATTTAGCATATTCACCTGAACTCAACATTACTAAGGCAGAATTCTTGATGATATACGAATACTGCATAAGCCAACTGATTCAAGCAGACGATCACGCAGAGATGGCAGAAAATGAATACGACACAAATCAAACAACAATTGTGCCACGAATTTATCTCAAAAACCCTGCGCCTTTTGATCCAAGTGAAGTTGTCTTAAAAGATGAAAGCTCAATAGCAAACAAAGAGTATAAAGAGGCATTAAAGGAAAAGTCAGTGCAACTGCAAAGTTTTGACTTTTCAACACTCAGCAATGCAGAGCCACTTAATGCATTGTTGGCACAAGCTACAACTCAAATATCATATACAGACAACTATGCGGTAGCCAGCACAAAAACTGATGGAAAGGTTTGGAGCGCAGGAACAATATCTGGACTTTTAACAGGCCTTCCTAGCGGCGTTCAAGTTGTGTGCTACGACTGGTGCAAAGAGTTCAGCTCATCCTTTGACCATTGCTTTGCCACAAGCTCAGCTTATTCAGCAAGGCAGACTGATTTCCAACAGTGCTCAGCAAAAAGCAGTTTCGTATCATCGATGTGTTCGGCAGGAAAATGCGACTCCAATCAAGAAAATTCGCACCCAATACCGACCTGCAGCTCAAGTGCATTCCCACCGTGCTCTCCAGGCTATGCCGAGAAATGCACCTGGCAAGTACGATATTACAAAAGCTGCAATAGCAATACAAATTACCAAGCAAGCTCGACATACGAAAAAGCGCACTACACCGTAAAGAAGAGACAGCACCGATGCACGAATGGCCTTAGCGGAGGCACTTACGGAGACCTAGGAGACTTTAATGGAGGCTCGACCTGGGTAATATTCAACAATCCACTCTCCTGCTCAACTGGAAATGGATGCGACGAAGCCAAAGACGACAGCCTGGCTGATTTTGGCACTTATGGAACGAGCACACCAAATGCGCCCTGCAGCTTAAAAGATGGTTATGGCGATTGCGACAATGACTCTGATTGCTTGTCTGGATATTGCTCGCAAGTTACAGGCACAGATTACTGCTGCCCATCTGGCCAGGAATGGGACGGCAGCAAGTGTGCAACGCCAACTACTTCAACCTGCTCGCTTTCAAGTGCATCCTGGGACAAGAGCGGAACTGTAAACGAAGGGACGGTGCTCACATTAACAGTTTCAGGTAATTCTGGTTGCAGTTCTGCCACCTTTGACATTTATGAAGACGAAGTCATAGGAGATACTTTTATCACAACACTGACTGACAATTCCCTTTCAAACGGCGTGTTTACCCAAACCTGGACTTCAAGCTGGATGGATGATGGAGCATTACAAGGCGATCCAGAGTATTATTTCATTGCAAAGTCTGGTAGCAGCCAATCAACATCAGGAAATGTAAACGTAAAGAAAGTCTGCAACAATAATGGCGCGTGCGATTCAGGCGAAACAAATGCAAACTGCCCGAACGATTGCAAGACTGCAACCTGCACAGATGGCGATGGAGACGGATATGGAAATCCGGGTTCAAGCGCCTGCTCAAAAGGTTCTGCTTCTGACTGTGATGACACAAAATCAGCAGTAAATCCTGGAGCGAATGAAATCTGCGGAAACGGCATTGATGACAACTGCAACCAGCAGACAGATGAAGGATGCACTGTTACGCCCAAGGCAGATGGTTCTAGCTGTACTTCAGGCAGCCAATGCCAGAGCGGGTATTGTTACAATAACGTGTGCAGACAGCCCTGTGTGGATAATGACAACGACGGATATGGAACTTCAGGATACGGGTGCGGCAAAGGACTCGGGGATTGTGATGACAATAACAATAAAAGATATCCTGGAAACACAGAAGTATGCGACAACTACGATAATGACTGCGACGGCTCAACAAACGAAGGAAATGTTTGCTGCGGAGATAATACTTGCAATTATGGAGAAACAAGCAGCACCTGCTTGAAGGACTGTCCTAAGTCCTGTTCAAAGAATAGCGACTGCCCGAGCGGAGCTTGGTGCGGCTTTACAGGGTTAATTGGAACCTGCAAGACAACATTATGCCAAAGCACGTGCACAAATAACGCCTACAGCTGCATAAG
>DATDPK010000028.1:0-16293 GCA_035292785.1 Candidatus Nanoarchaeia archaeon | reverse complement strand
GTCACATAGGATTACTTCTGATGTGCTGAATGTTACGTATCTGATTGCGTCGCTTCCTTGGTTTGTTCCTACTGTTCTTATGCAGAAGTTGGTTGAGTTGGTTACGTTGCAGTCTCCAATTGTCTGTTGGTTAGCGACTATTTGCCTGACACAGCTTGCAGGAGCAGATTCGCTAAACGCACAACCAGATGCATCTGATGCGTTAACCCTGATATCAACACTTCCCAAATTCTCGACTCCGAATGCTCCTGTTGAGTTCTGAGGCTCACTAAGAGTGCTATATGTTACTGTACATTGACCATTAGTTGCATTTGTAAGATTAAATGTAGTATTGCTTGTTGTGTTTGGGAAAAATCCTGTTTCATTAGCTGCAGCAGTCAAAAAGTTACAGGTTGTAGAATTTTGAAGCGAGGTAATATTAGCTGCTATTGAGTTTGAATCGCCGAAAGATTTGAATTGAATGTTGATGGTTGGAGAAACGTTAAAATCTGCAGATGCCGTCTGTGCTATGTCTGCGCCAGTAATAAGCAATCCGCCACCGAAAACAGTCTGAATAACTCCTCCTTCCTGAGAACCTGAAGTTGCAAAATAAAGGCCTGCAATACCAACGCCTGCCACTAACAATAAAGTCAATGCGATTGTGTAATTATGTGAAGTGCTCATTTTTATCCACCTGCTGGAGGCAATACGTTAAATGCTGCATAAGCCTGAACAGTGTCAACTACTTGCAATCCATTCTGTGGAGGCACATAAACTGGCTTTTGAGTATACTGTTGAACCTGACCTTGAGCAATTGGCTGATAAGCAGGTGCTGACAACAAGTTATATGTTAAAACTCCGGCAAGAATAAGTGCGCCAAATGCCAAAACGAGAAACGCAACACGAGTAGTCTCCATTTCTTCAAGCCTCCTTTTTGTTGTAATTGCAAAAATTAAACTAGTATATAAATGTATTGGAAATTGTTTTTTAATCAAAAAGTAATGAATATTACCTTTGTCTAAGCTTATCGAGAATTTGCTGGGCTTGGGAGACGAACGCTTTATGGCCGCTCTGCACATATGTTTCCAGGTGGTACATAGCCTTGTCATTATCGCCTTTTTGCATAAAGATTCTTCCGACGTGGAAATGAGCTGCCGGCTCCTTTCTATTCACGCCTTCCAAATAATCTGCCAATGCTAAATCGACATCGCTGAGCATTTCGTAGCAATTCCCTCTATTGATATATGTTCTAGCTTCTGGCAAAAGCTGTATGGTCTTTGTGAAATCATCAATAGCTTCCTGCAGACGCCCGTTTCTTTTACGAACCAGTCCGCGCCAGTAAAGGGTTTGTGAAGATTCGCTTATTTCAAGCGCCCTCGTCAAGTCGCTCTCTGCCTTCTCATTGTCGTTAAGGTCATAATGAATAATTCCTCTGAGCGCGTAAGTGTCTGCATAAGAGAATTTTCCGAGTTTTCTTTCAGCAAGCACTAATTCGTCCAAAGCCCGCCCCAATGCTTCGCGCACGTTTTCCTTTGATGCCTGGCTTGCCTTGCCCTGCAACGCTGATGCCTTTGCAAAATGTGCTGCCTCTATTCCAACAGTATTTTTCTGAATTATAGTATCAGCGTCGGCTATTGATTCATCATATTTCTTGAGCCGTTCATTAAGCCTTGAGCGATGGAAAAAGTAACGCCATTTTCTGTTGTCCAATGCCAAAGCCCTGTTTACATAATTGAGTGCTTTTTCGTAATCCTGAACTGGGCGCAGAACAGAATGGTTAAAACCAGAGCTTATGCCCCATGAATGGTACATTGCCAAAAGGAAAAACGCTTCTGACAGCCTATGTTCTGTTGCCTTTTGAGCATTTTTAATTGCTGCCTCAACAAGCGCGTTGATTTTCTCTGCGTCCTTTTCATTTTTTGCGTGATTTAAAAATTGGACGCTTCCAGCCAGAAGAACATATGGGTCGTCTTTATTCTTTGCTTTTTCCAATATTTGCGACAAGTAATTTCCCACGATTTCCGGAGCTCCTTCTTTCTCTATGGCTGCTGTTGCAGCAGAATACAATGCTGCAACGTCGAGTTCACCAGATTCAGCAATAGTCAGTCTGTTCGCACTTTCAAATGCCTGGATTGCCTTGTCGTGCCTTTGGAGCTCATTGTAAATTTCTCCGGTCAAATAAAACGGATTGCTCCATTCAGGATCTATTTTGCGTGCTTCATCCAAGTATTGCAGGACAATTTCCAAGTTTTGCCCTCTTTTCAAGGCGGCTTCAGCTTTTCGATAGGATTGGGTTGCAAGAACCCTGTTTTTGTATTTCTCATTTTGTTTTGCTTCAAGCTCTGCTTTTTCTTTTCCAGCTTTTTGCGCATCTGCCTCGGCTTTTGTTTTTCCAAGCTCTGCTGTTGCAGCTTCTTCCCTTGCCCTTGCTGCAGACGCACTTACTTTACCGAAAGCAGGCCCTCCAACTGCTGCTGCCAGCATTAATGTTGCAGCGACTGCTAGTTTTTTTGGATGCTTGCTTGCCCTGCGCCAAGCCCTTTGCAATTTGCCATACTTGTATGCAGAAACGAAGTCTCCTCGTATGAATGCCTGAACATCGTCGCGTAATTCTTCTGCTGTTTGGTACCTGTTTTCAAGTTCGGGTTCAAGCGCTTTCATAACTATTGCTTCCAATTCTGGCGGGATGGTTGGATCCAATTTTCTTGGACTTTTAACTGTAAATTCATCGCGAATTGCCCGCGACATCATCTCGACAGCATTTGAGCCGTCACGTATGTAAGTGCCTGTTAACATTTCATACAAAATTGCACCAAGCGTGTAAATGTCTGACCTCTTTTCTGCCGGGTCTGAATAAATCTGCTCAGGAGACATATAAAGAGGAGTTCCTGGCGTTGCTCCTTCCTGCGTGAGTTTAGGATTATCCGATTTTCGCTCACCTGGAATGTCAGGCTGGTTGATTTGCTTAGCCAAACCCCAATCAAGTACCTGCGCTTCTCCAAACTTTCCTATCATAACGTTGTCAGGCTTGAGGTCCCTGTGAATTATTCCCTGTGAATGTGCGTAAGCCATTGTGTCGCACATTTTCACAAATACGTCAAGAAGTTCTGTCCTGTTCAGTGAAGCATCATCGATTATTGTAGATAATTTCTCGCCTCTAACAAGTTCCATCGCCATATACGGCTTGCCGTCTGCCTTGTCAATGCCTATTTCAAACACTGACGGAACGCCTGGATGCTTTGCCAACCGCATCAATCTTGCTTCCCGCATAAATCTCGCAACAGAATTTGGATTGACATAAATCAATTTTTTAACAACAACATCGTTGCTATCGATATCTGTCTGGCGTGCACGATAAACAACACCCATTGCACCTCTTCCCAATTCCCTTCCTTGCTCAAATGAGTGGGTTTTGATAAGCTTTTCAAGGTTTACAGGCGCTTCTTTTGGCCTTCTTGGAGGAGGCACTGTGTGAATAGAGTCTTCAACAGCTGTTATAGGTATTCCAGGATTGACTGTTCCTGTTGCGCCAGGTTCAATTTCCAAATAAATGCTGTCAGGACCCTTATTCTCACTGGCTTGGCCGGGAATGTGCGTAACTGTTTCGTCATTTGGGCCTGCAATTGGTTCAACAATTGTTCTTTGGTAACCAGCATCAGCCATTTGAGCCATCATAGAATCTATCAACCGCTTTTTGATGCCTGCTTGTTCAAGTGCAGCGAGAAAATCAGCAGGCTGTTGCGCAAGCAATTGCCTTGCCTGTTCGCGTGTCAAAAGGTTTATTCCTACCAATCTTTTGCAAAGTTCTCTCTGCTCAGCCCTTTCAAGATTCTTTTCGTCCATAACCCCTCGTCACTCTATAGTGATATTAGAATTTAGTATATAAAGATTGCTATGCTCATGAGTATAAGAACAAGAAAAAAGAGAATAAAAAAATTAATAGCGGCGTCGTCTCACGACGAATACAATAAATCCGCCTGCAAGTAACACTGCCAAAAGCAAGGTTGTTGCGCTGAATTCTGGAGTTGCAGATGTAGGCACTGTTGACCCGCTTCCAACTTCGCTTGACATGCCATATGCAAATAACACTTTGTCAAACTCTCCAACTGCAAATACATTGGCTGAAGTTGCTGCGGTAGCGCTACCGGTGTTGTATTCAGCTGCAAATTTAGTGTCACCAGTTGTTGCGCCAATTGCAACCTGCACGATTTCTCCCTCGCCATCGTTAGTCAGCGAGTGTATCCATGTGCCAGTATCCTGTACTGTTTGAAGGTCTGAAGAAATGCTAAGAGTGGTTGTTTGGGCTGCAGAAACAGAGATATCCCTTGATATGTCAATTATACCATCTGAGACATCGCCACAAGCCAGGGTAGCATCTTGCCCTGCACCATCGCCACCATCATCGCCGCCAATGCAGAAACCTGCGTCACTGTTATACGATGTAATAAATTGAGCGGTGCTTTCTGTTGTTGCCTCAAATGCACCCTGCGGAGCTTGACCTGAGAAAGCATCCAACAAGAATTGATAGCCGGCACGCTCTGAGCCTGCGCCTAAATCTCTTGTGAAAGGCATACCCCACACGTTGCCTGAAACTTGTTCAATATCATACATAGTTGTATCGGTTCCGGCCACTGTCACTCCAAAAATATCAGTTATCCCAGTTCCAAAGCTTGCTGAATATTCTGCACCAATGCCGACCACATCAGTGGCTGTTGCATCAAAGACACTTCCGACAACTACAAAAATATTAGCTGTATCATCTTCGTCAACAGATCTAAATCTGTTTACACCACCAGCTGTTGCAGCACTGTCTGATAGAGTGCGCGAAGCGACCACAGCACCGGTTGCTGCTGTCAATTGAAGCGCTATTCCCTGAGTAGCGGTCTCGCCAACAATCGCAACGTTTGTTCCATCCCTGCTAACCTTAATGCCATTTGGAGTTCCAAATCCCGCATACTCGCCATCAGATAATGGTGCAGGCGTGCCCAATTCAAGGCAAATTACCATTATGGTAGTGCTTGCTGTAAAATCATAGACTGCGCAGCCAGTTGTGCCGTCTTCATCTGCTGAAAATGCACCTGGTGTTACTGCGCCGGCATTATCCGTAGTTGAAAAGACTGTGAACTCTCCATTAACATAATCATATACGCCAACACCCGGATTTCCACCTGCATCAATCAGACTAAAGGCAATTCCATCCCTCCACAGTGCTGAATCACCGATGACAGATATCTCATCCACACGACAACCATCGCATTGTGGAATTAAACTAGTAGTTCCACCCAAAAAAAGCTCAACATATAATGTTTCCAAGAAGAAATTCTGAGTTCCTGAACCTAAACTTGATCCTCCTTGTTTCCCCCAAATAATGTTGGCGCCTGATTCTGATGGATTAGGAGAGATATCTGCTCTTGTTAAACCTGGTGATGCATCAGTGCAAGGGACTGCGCCGCAACAGGTTGTAACATCGTTACACGTTACTTGGGCTGCAAGCACTGCAAAAGCAGGCCCTGCTGCGTTTGTTGGGCTTGCAGAAGTAACAGAAACTGCACGATTTGATGGCAAGCTAAAAAATGAAATTGCAGATACAGATTGTACAAATAATGATAATAAAACCAGAATTGTTAGTATTCTCTTCATTGTATCACCTTTTTTGGCATTTTGCCGTATGCTTATTCAGTTTAACGTTCTTGCTTAAATACTTTTTCATTTTTTGACATGTCGAAAACTGCTCTTGATGTACGCTACTGACTTTAGCAGGTAGAAAGGACGGGCAGTTTTCGAGCAGGCTCAAGAATCACCTGCATTTGTTTAAGCGTATAAACTTACAGTTCACGCCACCTGCTTTAGAGGTGATTCTTGACCAAGTGAGGATATGCAAGCCACCAATAAGCAAAACTGTAAACAGCAAACAAAATCCAGCCGGCATTAGTGTGGAACAAACCAACTGCAAGCTATGGAATAATATATCCGCAAGAATAGAAAAGTTTATTAACACGTGTCAAATATCTTTAACACATGTTAGAAATAATTAACAACTTGGCGGTTTTTTTCGAGGATTGCTACAGGTGGATATCTGTCAGGGAATATGCGGGAATCATTCAGGTGAGCCCTCCGACAGCGTCAAGCCTGCTCAAGAACTATGCAAAAGAAGGCTATCTTCGCTCAAGAGCGGAAAGGCGCCACTTGTTTTTCCAGCTGAACAATGAAAACAGCGAGGTGGTGGACTTGTCCAGAATATACTGGAAATCGCGCCTGCAGGAAACGTGCAGGGCCCTTGAAAAACAGATGATTGACGCCATTGTTCTTTTCGGCTCTCTCGCCAAGGCAGAAGCTACTGAAAAATCAGACATTGACTTGGCGGTTTTTTCCACTGAAAAACCAGAAATAGATCTTGCACAGAAGAAGCTGAGAAGGACTATTAACATTCATTGGTTTACATCATTGCACGCAGTGAAAAACAAGCACCTGCTGAACAACATCATTAATGGCGCAATTATAAGAGGAAAGGTGAGATGGTGACTGATTGGAAAACCTGCCTGAATCAGCGGGAAGCGAAACAAGTACAGCCTGATGAGGAATTGGCAAAATCGCTTCAAAAAACGAGCGCGAACAAGGCGTTCTCATCGGCGAACCTGAAATTAATGAAGGAAACAGCCACGTCCAAAATATCCCTGAGCTATGATGCAGTCAGGGAACTTCTCGAGGCAATCACTCTCTTGAAAGGGTATAAAATATACAATCACGTATGCTATACATCGTTTCTCAAGGAAATACTGAATGAGAGCGAGAAAGCTGAAGAATTTGATGAATTGAGAAAAATCAGGAATGACATTAATTATTATGGAAAAGAAGTCACAATCAATGAAGCGGAAAAAATAATAAAAAGACTTGAGTCGTTAAGAAACGAATTTCTTCGCATGATTTAATGTTTTTTGACCAAATGAGGGTAAGCAAGCCACCAGTAAGCAAAACTGTAAACAGCAAACAAAATCCAGCCGGCATTTGTGTGAAACAAGCCAACTGCAATTTTAGGACTCCATTTAGCGCCAATAACTAAAAGAACAACAACGCGCAACAAGTTAATCAAATAAGCGCCAAGAACGCCTATAATATATAGCTTAATTGCCTGCCTGCCATTAATCTTCTCCCTATCCAGCCAATAAACAAAACTAAACAAGGCAGTAAACAGCACCATACTAAACACGCCAGAACAAGGAGGGCCAATAATAACTGAAAAGCCATCCACGCTCATCCAAGGCTGGAACTGAACTTCGTTCATAAGCACGTTAAAAAACGGAGACAAAACATATTTTGTCAGCTTTGCAGTCAAAACGTGAAAACGAGTAGAATCAACAAACAAAGTAATTCCGGTATAAAATATCAAGGCAGAAGCAACCATAGACATATCCTTCCACAACTGCTTAAACACTTCAAGACCAAAAAGAGCAAGCAACAAGAACAATAATCCTAAACCATAAGCAAAACCTGCCAGCACCAAATGCACGAACAAATTAGGAGTAATCGCAAACAACAAACCAGTAAACCAGCCGAAATTAACTGCAGAAAGCAAACCAAAAACAATCACTTCCCAAACTCTTGGCCCGCGAACCTTGCCAAGATTATCAAAATTCTTCACGAAAACAGCAATCAACATAAGGGCGGCAAGCAAGCCAACGTTCAAGAAAGGTGCATCAGGCATCCTCAAACCGCCAGGAGAAAAATGCAAGGCAACCTTCGGCAATAATTCTGGAAGAACAAAGAATGACAATATGATGAATACAGCAGCGCCAATCGCGTGCCAATATTTTCTCTCCATAAAATTAACTTGCTGCAAGGATTATTTAAGTGTTATGCACAATTCTTGCAACTTGCTCTTTAGTAAGCTTTACTTGCTGTGCGTTCTGAATTTGCGAATCAATAAGATCTTTCTGCATTTGAGACCATTCCTTATCAGAATGTTCACAAACAAACCGAGCCCACTTTTCAACATATTTCATCTTATCTTCCATGGAATTCCTTTTTTTATATTTGCTTTTGATTCAGGATAACTTTCTTATCATAAAACCGTCTTTTGCTATAGGGATAATGCGCACTTTTTGCCCTTGCTTGATATGCAAATGGTCTGCCAGTTCTGATGGAATGCCAACAACAAGACTTTTGCCACTAATAGTAACCTTTCTTTCGAATCCGAAAGTATATTCTTTCAGCTCTGAAGTGCGTGCTTCCATTTCGTGAGCCTGCTCTTCTGTGAAAAAAACATTGTTGCATTTTGGGCATTGGTATGCCTGAACATTATGCAATGGAAAACCTTCATCAAATTCATATCTTGGTAAAACGCCCAATTTCATTTCTACATCACACTTTGCACAAAAAATGCCTTCTGTCAGTTTTTTTGCCATATTTTCTTCCTCTGTGATTCCTGATTGCCGCATTTCATCCTGAGCGTGGTCGGGAATAATCATTATCAATCACTTATCTAATAAGTATCTTTATATATAAATCTTTCGTTTTGCAGAGTGAATCTGGATAGTTTTTTAAATTAATCAAGACCTTGCTTTTACCATTGCCGGCGTCGCTTAACCTGGTAGAGCGCGAGGCTCGAACCCTCGTTCCCGAAAGGGTATCTCGGTTCAAATCCGAGCGCCGGCGTTTTAAAACCGAAAACTATAAATAGTAGACTTTCCTAGTAAAAATTACTATGGGATTATCAAAAATTACCCGTAATTTTCAGGTAACTCTTCCGAAAGATGTAAGGGAGATTAAAGGCCTTCGAGTGGGCGACAAAGTTCTTTTTGTTGTGGAAAAAGACCGTGTTGACCTGGTTAAAATGGACAAGGGAATCATAGATGCTGCTGCGGGACTATGGAAAGACGCCAAGGAAACAGGATTGGAATATGAAAAACGGGTGAGAAAGCAATGGAAGAAGCGCATATCCTGATAGATACAAACATCTTTATCGATCATTTGAGAAATCATGCTCCGGCCGTGCACTTCTTTCAGTCTATTGCAGAATGGGAAAATGTTTTATTTTCAGCCATAACAGAAGTTGAGCTTGTCACGGGAAAAATCAATAATGATTCGTCTAAAAAAGAAAAATTAATGCATTTTTTAAACCGCTGGATAAAAATCACTGTTGACAACCCGCTGGCAGAAATTGCTGGAGACATCAGCAGACAATACGGCCTTTCAGTGCCTGATGCGATTATCGCCGCTTCCGCACTCACCAATCAGGCAGTTTTGATTACAAAAAATATCAAGGATTTTAGAAATGTTAAAGGGTTAATTATCAAGTCTCCATACTAACCAGAAATCATTATAAATAATTCAAAATTAACCATACACAATGTCAAAAGAGGATGCACTAAAGGCAATAGCGAAAAGATTACGCTACCACGTTCTAAGAATGACTTCAATGGCAGGAAGCGGACATCCAACAACCTGCCTAAGCATGGCAGACATAATGGCCTGCCTGTTCTTTGACGAAATGCGCTACAACATAAAAAACCCAAATGACTTAGCCAACGACGAATTTGTTCTAAGCAAAGGACACGCTGCGCCAATATTATATGCTGCATACGCAGAAGCAGGAGCAATACCAATAGAAAAATTAGACACGCTAAGACAATTCGGCAGCCCATTAGAAGGACACCCAACACCAAACTTTCCCTGGGCAAAAACAGCAACAGGAAGCTTAGGACAAGGACTATCCATCGGCGCAGGAATGGCATTAGGAGCAAGAATGGCAGAACTGCCAAGCAGGGTATTCGTAATGCTCGGCGACGGAGAACTCGCAGAAGGAGCGGTTTGGGAAGCCGCAGCATTAGCAGCAAAACAAAACCTGAACAACATTGTAGCAATCGTAGACGCAAACAGGTTAGGACAAAGCGGAGAAAGCCTGCACGGACATCAGGTAGAACAATGGAGACAAAAATTCACAGCATTCGGCTGGAACGCACAAGTAATAGACGGCCACAACATTCACCAAATATTAGAAGCACTCTCGTTAGCAAGAACACAACGCTATCCTTGCGTGATAATAGCAAAAACAATCAAAGGCAAAGGAGTATCATTCTTAGAAAACAAAGAAGGCTGGCACGGAAAAGCACTGAACGCAGCAGAACTGCAGAGAGCGCTAATTGAGATAGGAACACTGCCAGATATAGAATCAAAAAAACTAGTAAGAACAACAACAAAAACAAAACAGCCAAAAATAAAAGAAAAGAAAATGGGAAAACCAGACTACAAGGACAATGCTGCAACAAGAGAGGCATACGGAAATGCACTGCAAAAATTAGGCGAAGCAAACCCGCTAATAGTTGCATTGGACGGGGACGTGAAAGATTCAACATTCTCACTAAGATTCAAGGAAAAATTTCCTGACAGATTCATAGACGCATACATTGCAGAACAAAACATGGTGGGAATGGCAATCGGCCTTGCAGCAAAAGGATTCATACCATTCGCGTCAACATTCTCGGCATTCATGACAAGAGCACACGACCAAATAAGAATGGCATCTTATTCACAATCAAACATAAAACTTGTCGGCTCACACGTCGGCGTATCAATCGGAGAAGACGGGCCCTCACAAATGGGATTGGAAGACTTAAGCTTGTTCAGGTCAGTGCCAAACAGCATAATACTCTACCCATCAGACGCAGTCAGCTCAGAAAAATGCACAGAATTACTGGCAAACCACGAAGGCATCGGCTACTTAAGAACAACAAGGCCGAAAACAAAAATAATCTACAAAAACTCAGAAACATTCAAAATCGGCGGAAGCAAAACAGTAAAAAGCAGCTTCTCAGACAAAGCAGTAATAATCGCAGCAGGAATTACAGTCCACGAAGCATTAAAGGCGGCAGACATTTTAGCTGAGAAAAAAATAAAAGTGAGAATTATCGATGCATATTCTGTAAAGCCATTGGACGAATCAACAATAAAAAGAGCAGCAAAAGGAAAACCAGTAATTGTTGTCGAAGACCATTACCCGCAAGGCGGATTAGGAGAAGCAGTGGCTGCATTAGGAATACCAATAACCCATCTTGCAATAAAAGAAATCCCGCGCTCAGGAAAACAAGAAGAACTAATGCACGTGTACAAAATAGATGCAGAAGCAATAGTCAACGCAGTCAAGAAAGCAATCTAACGCTTCCAAATTACCTGCTTGCCCTTGTGAATTCTTGTAATGCGGTGCGTTGGAATAAACACTTCGTGACCTTTTTCTTCAAAGACAATAAAATCGTGCTCAATCTTCCTGATCTTGTGCGGATTCAAGACGTGATGGTCCTTTCCAACCTCATCATAATAATAAATCTCGTGAGGCTGGCCCTGCTTTGACAAATTAACAACATCGTGCAATAATTTGTTAACTTTGAGCAGTCTTCTGGAGAACGGGTCAAACTCCCTATACATATAACCAGTAACTGTAAGTATCAGCAATCCAACAAACAAAGCAAAATAAACATTTTTCAATAAAGGCAATTCGTACGAAACCTCCCAAACACCGCGCCAAAAAAGAATAATGCCGGTAGCGTAAAGCAAAGAATACAAATATTGCCTGTCTTCCTCTCGCAATCTGTAAAATTTCATGAAATCACCACTGCTTCAAGTTTTCGCAAAGCATTGACAGAATTTACCAGCTTGTGCTTGCTCCTCGCATAAATCGTCAATATCGGCTCGCCTTTCTGCACTTTATCACCGCAATGCTTGTGCAAAAAAATTCCAGCATCAGGATCTTTCGGCGCTCCGGCAAGACGCGCTATTTTAGATATTGATGTGTTCTCAATGCAATCAATTTTTCCTCTCCTGTGCGCCCTTAAAGTATGAGTTTCCTTTGCAAGCTCAAGCTTATCAGCATCAGGCATCTTCCCGCCCTGCGCTTCAACAATCCTCGTCATAGCACCATAAGCAGCGCCTGTCCTCAACAAACGCTCAGCCATCCTAATTCCCGCTCCATTCTTCGCCTTGCCAACAAACTCCAAAAGAATGCCGGCCATTCTCAAACTTTTCTCAACCAAATCCTGCGGTGCACAATCTGCGCATTTCAACGCCCACAAAACATCTTTTGCCTCAAGCACAGGGCCTATCCCATTGCCTATCGGATGATGCCCTTCAGTGATTACCGTCTTAACCTTAATGCCAAGCATATGACCAAGCTCAGAAAAATGTTTGCGAAGATGCTTTGCGTGGCGCTTATCCCTAACTTTTGTTCCAATACCAATCGGGATTTCCATCAAAAGATGAGTTGCGCCAACACTTGCCTTTTTTGCCATAATCGAAGCAAGCATCTGGCCCTCTGCATCAATGCTCAACGGATGCTCAACGTGAATAATCCTGTCATCAGCAGGCGCCAAATTAACAGAACCGCCCCAAATGATAAAACCGCCAACATCCTTTGCAATCTTCTTCAATTTAGAAATCGGCAATGAAACAGGACAAAGAACCTCCATTGTATCAGCAGTTCCTGAAGGAGAAGTTATTGCCCTGCTGCTTGTCTTCGGCACAGTGCAGCCAGCAGCGACAAGAATCGGAACGATAATCATAGTAATCCTGTTGCCAGGAACGCCACCAATAGAATGAATATCAACAACATTCTTATGGTCAAATCTCAGCTGCTGACCTGTTGCCGCCATAGCATTAGTCAAATCCACAACTTCCTTCATACTCATTCCGCGCGTGTAAGTTGCAATAACAAAACTGGTCAGCTCAACATCTGTAAGATTATTCTCAACAATATCCTTTACGATGTCAGAAATCTCTTTTGAATTCAGATGCTTGCCATCAAGTTTTTTACGTATGTGAGTGATGCTCTCTGGCTTGTCTGCAACCTCAATTCTTACCCTGTCCCCTGCTTTTGCGCCCAGCGCATCAAGCGTTTCCTCAAAAAAACCAATGTGCCCGGGAGGAACTGCCTTTTTGCTCTCAGCAATGTCAAGAATTGCAACAGTCTTCTTTCCATTCTTCTTGATGACAAGCCTATCCATATGATGCAGGTCCATCTCAACAGCATTGTGCTCATTCAAGATGACGACCTGGACATCTCCAGTGGCGATATCCATGTCTTTGACAATCAGTTCCATTTTATATCACTCTCTTGATTGTCGATGACTCGAAAAAGCGAGCTTTTTCGTTGTCTTTGACAATCAGTTCCATTTTTACTCCATCTTAACTACGAGTTCTATGATGGTTTTTTCTTCCCAGGATGTCAGGCTCGGGCTCATCCAAGTGCGGCTTGCGCTCTTTTTCGTAAATCTGCAGCAAAGTCTGCAATAATGCGAGCATAAGAGGGCCGATGATTATTCCAATCAAGCCGAAAACAAACAAGCCTCCCAAAATTCCAATCAAAATCAAAAGAGGATGAACACGCGCCCTGCCGGCAACAATCACCGGCTTCAAAATATTATCAATTGTTGATATGAACAATAATCCGAAGAAAAACAATCCAACACCTCTCCAAATCAATGAAGATTCACCCTGCAAATATCCTGAAATTGCGAGGAAAACGCTTGCAGGCATCCAAACAACCCAAGTACCAATAAACGGAATTATGGCGAAGAAAGTCATAACAACTCCCCACCAAATAAAACTCTTAATTCCGAACAGCCAGAAGCCAAACGCGCCAAGCGTGCCCTGCGCCAAGGCAACAATAAAACTTCCATAAATAACTGCATAAGTGATGTCCCCAATCTGGCTGACTATCTGCTCCTGATGATGAACCTTCAACGGAGCAACTTTTGCAGAACGATGAATGAGCTCTTTTCCATCCTTAAGCAGATAATAAGTGGTGAAAATTGTAATCACCAGATGCAGGATAATCTTTGGAAGAGAGATAATAATGCTGCTGACCTTGGATGTGACAAAAGACAACACCTTATTGAGCAAACCAATAATGTACTCTCTTGCTGATTCATTCTCAAGCAACCTGTTAACATCATTAATACCCCTGCACAAAATAGTGTTCTCAATGCAACGCTCGCCAATTATTCTTCCGCTGCTAATCTGCTGTTTTGCACGAGTATACAAATAATGAGTCTCCTTTGTGAGAGTGTTAATAATAAAGAACATGGGCACAGTGACCAAAAGAACAATCAAAACTGCAACAATAAACGCGGAAATGCTCTTCCTGCCAATATACTGGTTAACTTTCTTGTAAACAGGATAGAAAACATATGCCAAGATTGCGCCGCTAATAATCGAAGTCAAAAAAGGAAACACTATGAAAATGCTCAGCAATGCAACTAAGCCCATCAATACCAAAAAGAAGTTTTTACTCTGCGCTCCCTCTTTTAACATAAGGGGAATATTCAATCAGGCATTTATAAATGTTACTGGGCTTAAATCGCCTGCGGCATCAACAATCTCGAAAAGGTTTAAATACGGTTCTTTTTCTGCATAAGTATACTCGAGCCCGTGGTATCGAAAAGCCTGCTTTTCGGCACCACAGACTCAAAATCAGTCATAAGCAATTATACTTTGAGCCCGTGGTCTAGCGGTCATGACGTCTCGTTGACGAGTATACTCAAAATCGAGAAGATCCCCAGTTCGAATCTGGGCGGGCTCATTATCAGGCAACTTTAAAGTCGAAGATGTTCTAAAGAATAGGCAGATGACACGCACAGGCCCGACAACTTGTTGGCGTTGTCTGGGCGGGCTCATAACAAAAAGAAAAAAAGAAAGAAAAATTACTTCTTAAAACTCATTAATCCTACAATCACTGATAATGCTCCTACTATGATTTGTATCCAAGGTGTTCCACCAGTAAGGTTTGTAAGCCACACGTACAATCTTGGTATCAAGTGGACAAGACCTCCGATGAGCAACAGCCAAGGAGCCCATTTTTGCATATCTTTTGCCATAATATCGACCTCCACGAGTGTTGCAGAAATAATAGTGAAACACAATTAATAGCATTACGCGTGTATTGTACGACTGTATGTATTCAGAAAAGTTAATAAGACACGACGGTAAAATCAAATCAAGGGGGTTTTATGCTTAAAAAACTGCTAAAAGAGCCAGGTTTCCTTATTCTAGTCTTAGTCATCTTGTCAGGACTTTGGCTTCAGCTGATGTACGAACAATACCCGCACTGCATAAACCTGTGCGACCCATCCCACTACTTAAGCATTTTAATGAACGCATACGAAGGAAATCCCCCTTACATTGACCCAGTCCTGAAAGGCGTTTATGCAGTATACCCTTGGACAGGAATGTACCTGCTCGCCAAAACAGCAAAAATACTTGGCATAAATCCTGTAAAAGCATTTGTGTTTTCCGGCTGGCTAATGATATCTTCTGCACTGCTTTTAACATATTTTGCAGCGAAAAAATTCGGGATTTCAAAAACAGCATTAACCCTTCTTGCATTAATGGAAGCAATCCTGATGATTAATGCAGGAGCAAAAGGAATATTCGGGGTATTCCACCAATCAGGCACGCACTTTCTTGCATTCTCTTTGCTGGCGTTTTCCATTGCAACATACATTCACAAAAGAAAAACCGGCTTGATATTGCTGATTTGTTCTATAATACTTGTTTCCCAACTTCACTTCATCAACACGATTTATGCGCTTGCAGTTATTCCAACGTTCTTCATAATAAATTATTACATAACTAAAAATAAGCAAAACTTGTGTGATATTTTAATTACAACGTGCTTTGGAATTGCTTCCCTGCTCCCAACAATATGGACTTGGAAATTAAACAGCTTTCAGATAAAAAATTATTACATATCACTGCAAGGTAACATTATTCTGGCAAAAGACATAATTCCATCCCTTTTTTCAAACTGGTATACGAGCTTGTTCAGCATACTGTTGATTATTGCGGTTTTACAATATCTATTTTATTTCAGAAAAAAACTTTTCTGGAGCAAGGAAAATCTTCCTGACCTTGCAATTTTCTCTTTTTGCATGGTTGCAATCGCATTAAGCTTTAACAACCTTGTTTTAAGGCCTGTGCTGGGATTTGATATCGTGCCCTCGAGGTTTTTCACCTTTTTCACATTCTCAATACCATTTATTGTTGCAAAGTCATTTGAACGCTTCAAGACATTAAGAAAAATTGACAAAATTGACTGGCGCCTGATTTTTATCGTAATTGAAATTTTCCTGTTCATACAAATTATTTTTGTTTGGGCAAACAGCTATGACGTACAGAATGGCTTAGGAACAGACATCTGGAGATACTCGGAAAGCAATATGGGTGGATTTGCTGAATTTGTAAAGCAAAAAACAGCGCCAAATGACGTTATCGCATCAACATACGCCCTTGGAAGTTTCATAAACACTTTAACCGGCAGAAAACTTGTTT
>DATDPK010000027.1:0-5077 GCA_035292785.1 Candidatus Nanoarchaeia archaeon | reverse complement strand
TCATACGGTGCTCGCTTTGGAGTGCCGTAAAAGTTCCAGTTGGTTGATGCCTGCCTATAATCCATTGTGCGGAATTCTTCCTCTCTGCCGCCCATCGGAACTCCCCTGCCCTGCCAGTAAGGATACTCGACGCGCTTAATTGCTCCGCCGTAAATACCCTCTCCAGTGGCCTTATTGCCTCCGGTGAAAAGCAGCACTAAACCTATAACAGCAATCACGGCAACAATGCCCAAGATTACCAAAGCAATATTCTTGTTTTCCTTTGCCATTTTCAAATCACCTCATACGAACAATCTGCCAATGTATGAACATCTTGTCGACATCCTGGAACGACAGGTCCAGTTGTCTCGCGGGTCAACACATCTTTGCTCACAATAACGCTCAACGTTAATCAAACAATCACGTATTGACGGGAACACTTTTTCAAATCCAGTATCAGTCAAGCAATCAGGAACTCTTTTTGTATCCATGCATATGTTGCGGACGTGCCTTTCACAATCGTTGTAACACTTGCCGTTGTTAAGGCGCATGCACTGAAGCACTGCGTCTCGGAAGCACGCTACACTGTCCTGATCTGCCACAACCGTGATGCACGGCTGTGTGGGGTATTGCTTGACACGCGGAACAGTATACCTGAACCGCGTGGCCTGCTGATATTGTGCAATAGCGATAGTCGAACTCAACACAAGCAAAACGAGACATATAAGTCCGAAATGCTTGAGTTTAGGCGTCATCTCTTTTACACTAATATAGCTTTATGTATACTGCTATTTAAATGTTTCGCTTAGACTCGCAGTACAATAATAGTACAACAGCAATTGAAATAGCAGAATCAGCAATGTTAAATGCAGGCCAGAAGCTGAAATTGATGAAATCTATGACGGCGCCGTAAAATAAACGGTCAAACAAATTGCCCAAAGCACCGCCCAATACCAAAGCTGAGAGCAATTGAATTTTTGGCTGGAAAGTCTGGTATTTCACGATGATAAATGCGCTGACAGCTGATGCGAAGATCAGGAAAAACCATTGAGCATTCTTCAACAATCCGAATGCAGTGCCTGTGTTAAGAATATGCGTTAAAGAGAAGAAAGGCAGAACTTGAATTGAAGAGTTCAACGGTATATAATTTAGTACAAGCAGTTTTGTAATACGGTCTAACAGGAAAATAATTATTGCAACACTCCAGAAGTTCAAATGCTTTGACGCCATCTTTGCTGATAAGGACGCTCTTCCTCGCCCTTGCGCTCCAATCTGTCTAATCTCTGTAATATAGTATCCAACTGAGCTTTCAAAGTATCAAGCTTTGCAGAAATCAACTGCAATTGCTGGTCTGTTGACGACGGCTGCTGGCCAAAAGCTCTTGGCTGAGCAAAAGATTCAGGCTGTGCAAAAGGCTCAGGAGCAGGATGAGGCATACCCAAATGCTCCACACCCATAGGAGCAGGCTGCTCTCCAGGAGCTAAATCTTGAGGCTGAGGATACTCTGGAATTTCCTCCTCTTTTTTTCTCTTGAATAAATCCATTATGCCCATAATTAATCAAAATGAGAAATATGTTATAAACCTTTCTGGCACAATCCTGAAGAATTACTAACGCTTTCTCTTGCCATCAGGCCTTAAATGACTTGTTTCTGTCTGAGTAACATCGCACAAATATTGCTGAGTTCTTCTTTCCAAGTTAGCAGGTGTTGGTGACGGTTTTGGCGCTGGCTTTGGCACTGGATGTCCAAACTGTGCACCATATTGCCTTAGTCTTCTGTTTGCAGCTTCATACGTTTTATCAAAAGCCTGCCTAACACGCGAAATCAATGTGCGCTGAACTTCTGCTATGTCGGCATCAGTAACCGGCTTACCAGGATTTCTTTTCATCAAAGCACTTGCTATTGCAGCAGGATCTTCTAAAAGATTTTCAATAGTAACCAGAGGTGTTTTTTTTGCAGGAGCTCCAGGAATACCGCCGTTAAGATTCCTGTGACCATACTGCCTTAGCGCTTCAATTTTGCCATAAGTACTCAAATTTTCAGAATCAACTGTTGCAATTCTTCCATCACGGCAATATTGAGTGTAAGTGTATTGTGCCATCTTTATTTCTCCTGATACAACGCATTCAAATCTTTTATTGACTTATCAAATGATGCCTGGTCTTCTTCCAAAGCAGATTGATAAGCTTGTGTGAAAACAGCATAAAGCGTTTTTGCCTGATTAAATGCGGCTTCATTTCCATCTTTTGCAGCTTTTTTAGCAGCGTCGTATAAAGTATCCTGTGCTTCCAAAATTTCCGGAAGACGTTTTTGAGCTAATTCCTCTCGAGAATTGCGATGCTGATCAAGCTCATTTTTGATCCGGGCTGCAAATTCCCCATTTACTTTTCCTGAATATTTGACTGCCAAACCTTCAAGAACATCAATTCCGGATTCAACTTCATCCTTCAAAAGCTCTCTTTGCCTGTCATCAGAATCTGCCTCGAACATTTTCAAGGCAGCCAATGCACTTTCAGAAAGCATTGCATAATTAATAGCTAAAATACCAGGGTAAACGGCATTTACTTGAACACCGCGAGCGCATCTTTCTACATCATTCTGAGCTCCAAGACGCTCTATGTCGCCAAGCAATTTATCCAAAAGAACATAATTTTCCAAATTTGACTGAACCCAGCTTTGCGTGCTCGTATCACTTGACATATAGGCCTGCATTGCTTTATTGACGCCTGCCAAAAGTCCTTGGAAATAAGCAACTTTGAAGGTTCCTGCTTTAACATCGTATTTAGTGACATCAAATTTCTGAACCAAAGCTTCGATTTCAGGCCTGTTTCTCATTACAGATTCCAATGCAGCGCCAACAGGACCATTATCGGTAACAAGGTTACCCTCTTTTAATTCAATCATAATTTGCTGCCGAATAGCTGGTGCCATTCTTGCAATAGAATAACCAACAGACTCACGGGCAAGACACTCTAAAGCCTCTTGTTCAGCAGGCAGTTCTGCACCTAATTGAATCAGGCCATCGGCTGCTGCCTCTACTTCCTTCAAATCACTTCCCTGGGCTGCCTGAAAAAGCAAGACATTAATCCTCTCCTGCAAGTCAACCCCCTCTTTAAGCTTCACCATACAGACAAATACGCATTACTCCTATATAAAGCTTTCTATTTTTGACTACTACATAGTGACAAAATAAGGCATAGAAAGGCATTAATAAAGAGGGCTATTAGAGAATGGCATGCAAATAGGGGTGGAAGATTTCAGTTTACAGCATACACTGGAGAGCGGACAGTTCTTCAGGTATAGCAAGATAGGCAGTTGGTACTTCTGCCAGGAAAGAGACAAAAAATTCAAGATAAGGCAGGAAGGCAAAAAACTGCACTTTGAAGGAACAAGCGAAGAACACATACGAAAGCTGTTTGGCCTTGAACAGGATTATGACAATATTATAGAGACCTTGTCCAAAGACAAAACACTCATTCCAGCAATCAAAAAATACAAAGGACTTCGCGTAATGCAAAGAGACCCTTGGGAGACATTAGTAAGCTTCCAATGCAGCATATTCTCAAACATCAAAAAAATACAGCTGAACATGAACAGGCTGGCAGAAGAATTCGGAGAGAAAAAAGGAGAACACTACACATTCCCGAGGCCTGGAAAATTAGATAATTTGCAGAAAATCAAGAAATGCGCAACAGGATTCAGGGCAAAATACATACACAAAGCAAACTCTCTTGTAAATGATGAATTCCTTGCAAAACTAAAGAAGAAAAACTATGAAGATGCAAAATTAGAGCTGATGAAACTGCCAGGCATAGGAGAAAAAGTCGCAGACTGCATATGCTTATTTTCACTCGGAAAAATAGAAGCGTTTCCAGTAGATGTATGGATAGAAAGAATGATGACAAAAATGTATTTCGATGGAAAGAAAACAAGAACAAAAGAAATACGACAATTTGCATCAGAAAGATGGGGACAACTTGCAGGATATGCGCAGCAGTTTTTGTACCATTGGGGAAGAAATCAATGAAAGCACTGTCGTTGAAACAGCCCTGGGCAGAATTAGTTGCATCAGGCAGAAAAACCATTGAAATGAGAAAATGGAACACCAAATTCAGAGGAGAATTCTTAATCCACGCATCAAAAAACACGAACAAGGAAAAAGAACAAGAATTCGGGTTCAAAGAACTGCCAACAGGATGCATCGTGGGCAAAGCAACGCTTATTGACGTCAAGAAATACAATTCACAAGAAGAGTTCGAAAAAGATGCAGACAAACATTTTGCAAAAGGATGGTGGCATCCGAAAGCACACGGATTCATTTTAGCTAATGCACAAAGAGTTGAACCAAAACAAGCAAAAGGACAACTAAATTTCTTCGAGGTAGAATGGTAAAGCACACGGAAATCGACAAAGTACTGAACATTCTGGTAAAAGAACAGGGAACTTCAACAATGCTCAGCAGAATGGGCAAAAAATATGAGCCATTCAAAGTACTCATTTCCACAATATTAAGCGCGAGAGCAAAAGATGAAGTAACAGAAGTGATTTCGGAAAACCTGTTTGAAAAATACCCAACAGCAGAAAAACTGGCAAAAGCAAATAAGAAAGACGTAATCAAAATAATACGACGAATAGGATTCTACAATACAAAATCAAAAAACGTGATAAATACAGCAAAAATGCTGCTGGAAAAGTTCAACGGCAAAGTGCCGAACAAAATGGAACAATTAATAGAATTGCCAGGCGTAGGAAGAAAAGTGGCAAATTGCGTGCTTGTTTATGCTTACAAGCAGGACGCGATACCGGTTGACACACATGTTCACCGCATATCAAACAGATTAGGCTGGGTTAAAACAAAAACACCAGAAGAGACAGAGAAAGAACTGGAAAAACTGGTGCCAAGAAAACACTGGCAATTAATCAACGACACATTTGTATCACACGGCAAAACAATATGTGCACCAATATCGCCATTCTGCTCAAGATGCCCGATTTACGGCCACTGTAAAAGAAAAGGAGTGGAAAAGCACAGATAATAATATAAATCACAAGGTCTAAAAAACAAAAATGGTAAATATGCTCAAAGTGGTGATAGCG
>DATDPK010000026.1:0-3831 GCA_035292785.1 Candidatus Nanoarchaeia archaeon | reverse complement strand
TTGGACGTTTAGTTTTCTCCGCCGCAATCGATTCTGCTCTTACGGTATATTTTTCATTTTTGTTCATAAGGTCAAATCTGTATCCATTTTCATATTCTACAGATGTTAGCATCAGTCCTTTCTTAATTGATTCAATCAATTGTTGCTTTGTTGCCGGTTTTCCATAAAGCTGTATTGTTATATCATAAAGTTCAATTGTCAAATCAGTTATTTGCAATCCGACTTCGTTTATGTCCTCTGCTGATATTACAAGTTCATCTATGCTCTTTCCTGTGAACTTGCTTATGAATTGCAGCAGTGAAGTGTTTTTTGACAAGTGCAATTGAGCCCCTGGAATTGGGTCTTTTGTCTCGCTTGTCCTGTAAACAACCTTGCCTGGTTTTGGTCCTGAGAAAATATTCGGCAGTCTTAGCATTGTCCCCCTGACTGTATTATTCTTTCGCCTTTATTTTATTTACCGTAACGTTTATAAACCCCTCCTCTCGTCCTCGTATTATGGCTAAGTCAAAATCAGCAGCGGTTGTAATTAAGAAAAAGCGCTGGATTAGGATTATTGCCCCAAAGCTGTTTAACAACCAGATTATTGGCGAGAGTTTTGTTGCAGAGCCAAATGATTTGGTTGGCAGGTGTGTTTCTGTTTCGTTGATGATTCTTACTGGTGACCCTCAAAGGCAGTCGAGTGTTGCAAAGTTCAAGATTATCGGTGTTGAGAATGATGTTGTGAATACAGAGTTTCTTGGTTATGCTTTGCTTCCTTCTGCTACGAAGAAGTTGATGCGTCGTGCAAGGGAGAAGGTTGATGATTCTATCTTGTTGGGAACTTCTGATAATAAGGTTGTTCGCGTTAAGCCTTATGTTGTTACCCGTGGCAGGACAACCGGCGGTGTTATGGCTACAATGCGAAAGCTGACCCGTGCTTATTTGGCAAGGGCTGTTTCAAAGCTCAGTTTTGAGCAGTTGATTACCGAGATTATTGGCAAGAAGCTTCAGCACGGTCTTGGCCAGGTTCTTAGAAAGTTGTATCCTATTGGTGCTTGCGAGATTCGCGAGTTCGAGATTGTTTCTGCAGAAAAGGTCAAGGAGATGGGCTGGTCTGTTATGATTCCTCCTGCTGAAGAGCCTAAGGTTGAGCCAAAAGAGAGTGCGAAGGAAGAACAACCTGCTGAGAACGCTGAACAGGAGACTGCTCCTGAGCAGTCAGCTTAATTTCTATGTCTGAACTTATTGGTCATGGTGCTGAAGCTAAGTTATTCAAAGTAGATAACAAAGTTATCAAGGAGCGCCCTGCAAAGGATTATCGTCTTGCTGTTATTGATAACAAGTTGAGAAAGCAGAGAACAAAGCGAGAGGCAAAAGTCCTGGAAACTTTGAAGAAAGCAGGCATTCCTGCTCCTGAATTATTTAACGTTGAAGATAACAAGCTTGAAATGTCTTTTATTGACGGCCCTAAAGTTCGTGATGTCTTGACGCCTGAATTGGCAAAGGAAATTGGAAGAAAAGTTGGCTTGTTGCACCAGAACGGCATTATTCACGCTGACTTGACTACCTCAAATATGATTTTAAAAGACCAAATCCATCTGATTGACTTCGGCTTGAGCTTTTTCAGCCAGAAAGTTGAGGATATGGCTGTTGATTTGCACGTTTTGGATTCAACCTTGAAAAGCAGTCACCATGAATTATACGACCAGTGCATAACGAAAGTCTTTGATGGTTACAAGGAAACGTTTAAAGATGCAAATAAAGTTCTCGAGCGCCTGAATGTTGTTGAAAAGCGCGGAAGAAACAAGAAGAAGTAGTCATAGCAGTCTATATTTCTCAGTGCAGGAATCTATTTAACCTGCTCCTATAGCCATATTCAAGCTTAAAGGGGGGTTTATGGCTCATATTGACAGTGTTTATTCTTTTGGAAAGAGAAGGCTTCCGATTTGGATAGTTCTCCGTGATATTATTGAGAAACATTTCCTGAAAGATGGGAAGTTAAGAGCAATAAAGTCAGGTGGTTTGCGTTTGAGGGGTGAAGAGCCTAATCTTTCCAGTCTTGTTGATGAAATGGTGAATGCAGAGAGCAGGGATGAGAATTTTATGGAGAAGTATGCCCTGCTTAATGCAGAATTTTTGAGGCATCTTGATGAGTTGAAGGGCAGGGAAATTATTTTCACAGACCCTGTTAGCCCTACAAAGCTTGACCCTCAGTTCTTGTTCAGTTATATGAAAGAGCTCGGCATTCCTTTTCCTGATTTTATTCCTGCTTGGTATGCCTCCAGCAAGCCGGGGAAAGTCTGGCACGATCCTTATTCTCCTATGTTTGCCCAGACTGATGCAATATTGCTGATGTCTGCTTTAAATCCAATGCCTTGGTCCGGCAAAATCATTTGGCCTGTTTCTTTTGTTCCTTTTCCTTCTGAAGTTAGCGCAGATGGAACTTCTTTGGCTTATGTTTTTCCCGGAGCGTTTAATTTGGTTGACAGAATGATTACTGATGAAGGGCGCATTGCTTTGGGCAGCAGGAAGAAGATTGTCGGCGAGCATAATTTGTTTTACGAGAGAAAGATTGGCTCTTTTGAGTGCAATCCTGTTTCATTTGATGCGGCTGGCTTGGAGGATTTGTTAACTCTTGACGAAATGAGTTCTTCAGGCAGAATTAAGCAGCTTGTTGAAAGTAAAAAAATGACTTGGGAGCAGGCAAAAGAGAGAGTTAGGGCAGAGATTCCTTATGATGTTTTCCTGAAAAGGGAGATGACTGCTTTGTTTTATGCATTAATACTGGAAAAACTTGATATTGACCCTGTTCTTTTCGCGTCAAAGAATTCTGTCAGCCACTCAATTTTGAGCAGGGCCCTGAAAATTTCAGGAAAGCGCAAATTAAAGCTTGTCGGCCCTGGAGATAGAGGTCCAATTGACATTTCACGAAAGTCTCCTTACGGCTGTCTTGAAGCCTCTGCTCTTGAGCGCCTTAATGGTTTTGTAGTCAATCCAAGAGTGTCTCCTGTTTTTGAGCCAAGGAAGGTTAAGTCTTTTCTGACTAAGGAAGATTTGAAATCAAGAGGTCTTGCTCTTCATCCTTGTCCTTATGCTCCTGTGTGGTGCGAGAAAGTTTATCCTGATAAGTACAGCTGTGCGAGGGATGCGAAAGAAACAGACAGTTGTTCGCGCGACTTGTTTGACAGTATGAAAAGCCCTGCTTATCTGCGTTCCTGGGTTGCACAACATAATAGCACTCATCCTGGGCAGGAGGTTGGGAGTGTTGCAGAGTTTGTTATACACGAGTGCAGGAAGAGGAGATTTTACTTCTACAGCGCTGAGCAGATTGCTTTCCTGTTAAACAGGGGCCCTAATTTTGAGGTTTTCACTTCAACTGATTTTCGTGATGAGGAGGAACTTGACGCGGATGATGAGAGAAGGAGAAAGGCAAAACTCAGCTGGTTTGGAGAGCGCGGTTCTGATAAAATCTTTCCATTTATCCACGAGGATAATAAGGCATTAAACCCGTTTGGCAGGATTAGCGCGTTTAATGTCAAGTGCGATCTTGCGCGCTTGATTGGCATGCATCCTGAGCTTCCTCCTGAGTCCCAGTCATCTGAGGCTGCTGTTTTTGGCACAATGGGGCATACCTTGACCAACGGCAGTTCTCCTGGCGGTTTTATGCTTCAGGAATTGCTTTGGAGCGCTCTCGGCCTTCCTCCTGTCAAGCGCGAGAAATATACCGAGAGGGCTGTTCGCTTGAATGTTGGTGATGTGTTCTTGTCAGGCCATCCTGACTGTGTTTTGCTGAAAGCTCCGGGCTTTATGCAGGGTGAAGAGCTTAATGGAAAGTCTTTGGATTTGATTATT
>DATDPK010000025.1:0-4709 GCA_035292785.1 Candidatus Nanoarchaeia archaeon | reverse complement strand
AAAGCTCATGAACTTTTTTGCTTCGCGAATTTTGTAAGTTACCTTCCCTATTGAAACAACTTCTTCTCTGCGTCTTTTCTTTATTGGAATTACAACAGTCTGCTCGCCATATGTGTAAATCTCATATTCCAGCTCATTATTTTCAAAGTCCCTTACCTCTATGACTGGTCTTGCAAGGTCTGCTTCTACCATTCCTGTCGGAACTTTTACTTTCATCGACAACTCAAGGACTTTTGCAACTCCTCCATCTCGTATGAATACGACAGTGTCCAGGATTGAAGGCATCATTCCCAATTCAACACGGCCGATGAACCTTTGTACTGAATCTATTGGGTCTGTTCCGTGCACAACTCCTACTAAACCAATTCCGGCTAGCCGCAGGTCTGCATATAATCGGAAATCTTCTGTGACGCGCATCTCATCAAAAAATGTGTAATCTGGCCTTGTCAACAGCATCACATTGTGAATATCATCCCTGCTTCCCAAGTTCTTTGAGTACTGGACAACTTCGTCAGGAACTTGCAAATCCCTTGGGCTCTCTATCGTCTTGACAATTTTTCCTAGTTTCAAGTAAAACTTCGCCAGCGCAGCTGCAAAAGTCGTCTTGCCGCCGCCTGGCGCGCCTGAAATCAAAATTCCTGCTGCGCCTTCCGCAAGCCTTTGCATAAGTTTGCTTGAAAGCTTGTAATCCTCTATTTCAAAGGCTGCAATAGGCTTGACTGCTGTCAGCTCCCAACCGTCTGCAAATGGTGGTTTTGTTATAACAATACGATAATTCTTGAACTGTACTATTGTAACTCCGGAAGTATTCAATTCTACAAAAGCATTTTCAGACAATTTTGTTTTTTCAGTTATGTCTGCTGACAGTAATCGTATATCGTGCCCTGTCAAGACCTCTTTTTGCAAAGAAACAAATGTCCAAGCACCTGGCTTGCCTTTCTTTGCAAAAGGTATTGTATTTTCCTTCAAATGTATTGACATCGTAGTATTATCAAAAAATTTCTCCAAGTCAAGCTTGCCAACTTCCTTTACAGGAAGCGGAGTTAGTAACATAACAGAAATTCCTAGCGCCTCGCCGACAAGTGCCTGAACACGGTCTGCAGTTACCAGCGTCGCCTTGCGTTCAACTGCAATCTGTCTAATCAGGTCGTCAATAGCGCCGCCCCTTGCTCCTTTGATATAAGCCTCAACAGGCTTGGGGCCGGCATATTCAACAGTAATCTTTTTTGCCTCGGCAATTTTCCTTAGTTCTTTAATTTCCTCTAATCCAAGAAAACCTTCTGTCTGGTTTGTGTTTGCCTGGTGTTCAAGTTCTGCAAGAACTGCGTTAGGTATGACTACAGTTCCGATAATTTCCCCTTTCTTGACCAATTCAGAAACCTGCCGTTCTATCAGAACAGAGGTGTCTATTACGTATGTTTTCATTGAAACATCAAGCTGGCCCGTAGGCCCTCTTGACTATTCCTAAGAATGTTTTTGTAGCTTTATAAGCATTTATCGCCTGCTCGTGTGTTGTAGTGCCCATAATCGGCAGCTTCCAAAAATCTCTGTACTCAATTGCAAATGACTGTGTTTCTTGCACTTCAGCGAGCTTCTTGCTGGCCAGAATTGGATTAACAGAACTAACGCCTAATTTCAGATAAATAGAAATCAATTCGTTTGCAGCTTCGACAATATGTTTTATGGCTGCATCTTGAAAGCCTTCCCTGCTTAGCAAGTAGTCTGCCATCTGCAATTTCCTTTCAACTTCATATAGCTCTAACATTTTCAACCTTCGTCAATATGCTGTTGACTTCTGAAACAAATTTCTTTGCCAATTCAGAATATCTTTTGACAGTATTCACATCCAGCACAGACATCTTATACTCTCCGGTGCTTAAAATATATTTGTCACCGCGCTTGAAACGAACTGGAGACTCCTTTTCAAACTTTTCCAAGTCTGTCAGTTTCTGTAATAACCTGAAATACTTGCCGTCAAAATTATATCTCTTCTCTATGTGATTCTTGTAAATACTAATTTCACCAGTAATGGTCTTGTTATATGCCTCAATTCTCTTGTACAAAAACTCGTATTCCAAAAGGGCACGCAAGGCACATCTGGTTGCGTTTGTCAAGTGCCCTAGTATTGCAAGGAGAAACTTGGTTTCCTGCACTAAAGGAAAGGTAACATAAACCATATGGTCAGCAAGATGCATCTGCTTCTTGGCTTGCTGCAGCAGTTCCAAATAGAGCTCGCCCATACAATATTAGAGAGTGTCAAGAATAATAAGATTTCTATTAAGAAATCTTAGAATAGTTGAATGCTCATAGCCGTTCAACTATAAATCTTTTTGGTATCTTTCCTTTCTTTATGGTAATTCCTTCCTTCTTAAGGATATTCACCTTCTTCTCAGTGCCAGAAGCAAACCCACCAATCTCTCCTGAGGATTTCACAACCCTATGGCAGGGTACAACAGGCGCGTGAGGATTAGCATTCAAGGCATTTCCCACCGCTCTGGCGGCTTTAGGATTTCCTATGGCTTTTGCTAAAGCCTGGTAAGTTGTAACTTTCCCCTTTGGAACTTTTCCCTTCAAAGTTTTGTAAACAGAATCTGCAAACTTCATAGGTAAGACTTAAAATCCATAAATTAAAGCTTTTCCATGCCTCTGTAGCTCAGTCCGGTGGAGCGATCGTTTCGTAAACGATAGGTCACAGGTTCAAATCCTGTCGGGGGCACTAATACCAATCAAGAGGCTCCAGCTCTTTATGCAAGGCAGCATACTCATCCGGATATCTTTCGACAAGTTCTTCGCGGAATCTAGAAAGCATATCAAAATATTTCAATAAACTTCTGGAATCGCCGGAGCGCGCTGCAAGGTCTGCAGCAACTTGCACTGCATCCACTATGTTGAATTGCCCCTTCTTTTCATCCTTTCTCAACAATATTTTCCCATCAGCTATTGCTTTTGAGACTCCAACTATGGTTTCAGCAACGCTTTGCTTGTCCCAGTCCCAGCATAAAGCAGATTCTAAACTAATTCTTACATTCTGCGTACTTCTGGCGTCAGCATGCTCCCAAAAGTGCTCTGCCCGTTTGGGCCAGTCGCGAATTCTCCAATGCTGTTCCTCATACTGCCGCAATTGTTCTTGTCGTAATGCAGCATAATGTGGCAAAAACTTTATTGTACCTTCTGCATCTTTTAGAGTAATGCCTCTCGATGCTATCGCTTCAACAATCCCGCGTTTAAGATCGTCATTTTTGGCATCATATATGGCAATAGCATACTCCATACTGTAACTGCCTGTTGATGTATCTGAAACTCTTCTGAAAACAGTAACAGTGGCTGGATTAAAGTCTGGGTCTTTAGGAACAGGATGAGGATATATGATACAAACGTTTGCAGACTCGGCATCTCGCGTTAAGCTTGGATTTTTTGCTACGACTTTTTCTCTGATATCGTTTAAAATGTGTTCAGGTCTGTGCAAGTCATAATTGATTGTAAAGGAATTTAAAATTCCCCTAAATACTATTGGCTTTGCTACTCCAAATGCTTCTAATAGCTTCTCTATGTAAGACATAATGAGTGCCAAAATTTAATAAGTCATTTAAACCTTTCTTTAGTATGAAAGCTTTTGACGTTCACTGCCATATTTATGACTCAAGTTTTGACAAAGATAGGGATAAAGTCATAAGAAATGCCAAAAAAGTCCTTTTAGGAGTTCTTAATGCTGGGGAAACTCCTGAAGCTAACAGGAAAGTTCTAGAATTAAGTACGAAGCATCCTAATTTCTGCTATGCTTCTTATGGTGTGCAGCCACAAGACCTGCACAACTATTCTGATGAGGAGCTAGCCGCAGAGGTAAAGTGGATAAAAAAGCAGAAACCAATTGCAATAAGTGAAATAGGTCTTGATTATGCTGTCATCAAGCGAGACAAGCTTGATGCATTTGCTAAGATGAGGCAAGCAGAATGGTTTGAACAGTTCTTGCAGCTCGCAGATTCTCTGAAAATACCTGCTGTAATTCACAGTAGATGGGCTACAGACCCTGTTGTGAAGATTTTAGAAGACCTGCGGCCGAAAAAAGCTGTTCTGCATGCTTTTGCAGGAACTTTAGAAGAAGCAAAACGCGCTGTAAACCTTGGCTATAAACTATCTATCGGTAATACTGTTGCTTATGCAGAGCAAAAGCAAGATTTAGTAAAAGAATTGCCTGTTGAAGCCTTCCTTTTGGAAACAGATTCCCCAGTTCTAGGTCCTGACCCTAAGAAAAGAAACGAACCTGCTAATATTTCTTTGACGATAAAGGAAATTGCCAAGATAAAGAAGATTTCTGAAGAAAAGGTCATAGAAATAACGAACAGGAATGTAAAAGACTTGTTTGGCTTGGGCTGACTAGCCAATATAGGGTTGCTCTTGTTCCTTTCCTGCTTTTGTCTGTGCTGCCTGCCTTGCCTGCGCAAGCAACCCTTTAAGATTTTCCTCAAACTCTTCAGCTTTCTTCAGCAAGGGCTTGTAGTCTATGCCTAGTTCAAGGTATTTGTCAAGAACCTTAACTATGCTTGCTGCTGCTCTGCTGTCAGGCAGTTCTGAATGGGTTTCTGCAAATATGAAAGTGATATTGATATCTTCCGGAACTTTTAGCATCAAAGCTCCTGCTACTCCGAAAATTATTCCCTCTTTTACAGGCGTCAAGCCGACTGCTTCGAGCCTTTTTTTGGTTTCATTAT
>DATDPK010000024.1:0-18181 GCA_035292785.1 Candidatus Nanoarchaeia archaeon | reverse complement strand
CTATCAATCAGGAATAACAAAAGTATATAAAGCGAGTTTTGGGGTATAGTGATATGGCTAACAGGCCTTTTCTATTATTTGGGAAAAAGGAGGACTATTCTGCTGATATAGCAAAATATACGCAGCAGTTTGAAATTCTTAAAAACCAGGTTTACGAGCAGAAAAAGCTTCTTGAAAAAACAAGGCGTGAAACGCGCAAGCTGGTTGCTCTTGCTGAAAGCAGGCTTTCTGAGGCTTTGAAAGAAGAAAAGTCTTTGAAATATTTGCGCGAAACAACGAAAAAGAGTGCTAAGGCTGCTGAAAAAAGTGCTGCTTCTTCGCTTGAAAGGGAGCGTTCTTTGCATCAGAAGGCAAGGCATTTGCAGTCTGAAGCTGAAAGGGTTGAGAAATTAAAGCAGGAAGAAGCTTCATTGCGCGCCCGTGTTTCTGATTTGGCCAAGGTTTTGGATGAAAAAAGTGCTCAGTTGACTGAGAGGCAGAAGAATTTGCTTGTCCTTGCCAGGGAAACTACTGGTTTGCTTGCAAAGCGTGCAGAAGTTCAGAAGTTTGAAAAAACTCTGCGTGATTTGCAGTTAAAAGAGAAAAAGTCCCGTGCTGAGCTTGAGAAGATAGAAGCCAGGATTTCTGAAGGCGTAAGATTGATTGAAAAGCAGGAGAAAGAAGCTGAAAGGCACACTGAATTCATTCGAATGGTAAAAGCAGAGGCAGAAAGTTTGGTTCCTGAAAAGAAAAAGATGGATGCTGAATTGCAGTCTGCAAGAAATGAATTGAAAGCATTGATCGACCAGGCTCAGGAGTTGAGAAAGTCAGTTAATTCCATGAACAAGCAGAGGTCTGCGCTTCAGCAAAAGGCAGAAGATTTGTCGCAGAAAGAGCGTTCTATTCAGATGAGGGAATCTCAATTATTGCGCAAACAGCAGGAATTGGAGCAGTTGCGCGCTGAAGCTGTGCAGGGCCAGCAGTCGAAGCAGGAAACTCTTGCCTTGTTGTCTGACAAGAAACGGGTTTTGGAGCAGTTGAAATCTTCCATTAGTGATAATAGCCGTTTGATTGACAAGCTTCGCGAAGAGGAAAAGGATGCGAGAAAAGCTGCTGATGATGCAATTCGCGCGCAGAAAAAGATTGATGAGAAGCTTAAGGCAATTGAACTAAGGGAAAAAGAGGTTGTTCGTCGCGAGACAGCTTGGCTGGAGCATAACAAGTTATTGAAGGAAGCTCAAGGTATGCTTGAAAAGGAGAAAAAGCAGTTTGAAGACGATATTAAGACTCGAAAAGCAGAATTATTGCTGCTTCAGCAGGAATGGGAGAAACGGGTTGAGGGATTGGGTGCTGAAAAATCAGAATTGAAGAGCGAGAAATCAGATGTTCGAAAATTGATTGAGAGCGACGTAACCGCTTTGAAGGAAAAGGAAGATGAGTTGGTGAAGCTTGTTGGCGAGCTTGAGCGTGACAAGGAAAGGCTTGAAGATGATGAAAATGATATTATTAAGCGCGTTAAAGAACTGGGGCGGGCAAAGTCTTCTTTTGAAAAGCAAAGGTCAGAGCTTGAAACGGCATCCAGAAGTCTTGTTACGCGTGAAAGAATTGTCCAGAAGGGAATGAAATATGTTGAGGATGAAAAGAAGAAGGTTGAGCGTGCAAGGGATGAAATTTACCGCGCCAGGGAACTGAAAAAGATTCTTCCGAAGCTTGAGCAGCGCTATAATCAGCTGCAAAGGCAGTATAAGAGTGTTGAGGCAGGTCTTATTGAGGAGCGCATCCGTCCGACAAGGGTTTCTCTGTTGAAGCACAGGGAGCGCGAATTAGGCATTAAGGAAAAGGGTATTCAGCGTGATGTTCAGAAGTTGATTGAGAGCGAGCGTGAAGCTGAGGCTTTGGAAAGCCGCAAGGAGCGTGCTTTTGAGGAGTATTTGCGTGAGGAAGTTGAGAGTGTTGTGCAGGGCAAGCCTGGAAAGGAGGTCGCACATCCTGAAATTCACGCTATGATTGATGATGCCCGTGAGAGCTTGATGCGCGGAAATATTGATTCAGCCATTAGATTGGTCGCCCAGGTTGAGTTATTGGTTGAGAAAGTCAAGAATGTTGATGAGAAAAGAATGTTTGAGTATGATGTTCGTGATTTGAAGACGAGTATTAAATTGGCTACGCTTGCGTAGAAATAACTCCATTCTTTACAGCGAATATTTTCCCTAAAAATGCCTCAACAACTTTCATGTTTGTTTGCGCGTGAGTTGTAATTTTTGTTGTCTTGATTGTGCTTGGCTGGCATAATGCTATTAATGGTATGAGGTTGTCTGCCAGATGGCTGTCAACAGGCGCGTTTCCCTTTATTTCTTCAAGTAATTTTTGTGCTGCTTCTTGGCCCACTTGTTCTGATGGCTTGCCTGGCGCGCCCAAAGCATCTGCACCAATTCTGATTGGATTTTCAGCATCTATGTCTTCTTTGTCTTTGGAGAATATTGCCCAGAGTGTTATTCCTGAGCCTTTTGATAGCGTGTCTGCATATTCTGTGTTTATTTCAACCGGCACTTTTAATTGTGCAAGTGTTTGTCTTGCAGCAGCTGCTTGTCTTTCTGCTACTTGCGCATTGGCAAGTTCTTTGCTTGCGTGGGATATTCCTTTTATCACAATGAGCTTTCCTTGTTCTGTCATAGAAAAGGATTTGTGCTTTAGCACTGCTTGAAATCCTTCAAATGTTTCAAACTCGTTTCTTTTTATTTCTGGTTTTATTGTGAGTTCTACTTTTCCTCCTCCTTTCGGGTAATATCCTCGTTTTAGCAGTTTTACTTCAAGACCGCATAATCTTCTGTATTGGGGAACTAAAACATTTGTAAAATAATCAACTGGCATGCTCCATTCTGTGTCTGTGCCTCCAATCAGTGTTAAAGTATTAGTCTTTTGCGCAAACATGCAGGGAAGAAGTACTGCTTGTAATAGCAGTGTTATGCTTCCTGCTGTGCCTATGTCTATTGTTAAGTTCTTGGCAGAAATCTTGCCTGGCGCATACAGCAATTCACTGCTTCCCATTTCTGCTCCGTCTGCTTTTGCATTGCACAATTGCTGTAATGCCTTCACGCAGTGCACATGTTGTGCTTTTAGTCCTGCATCCTTTCTTCCAGACCGTATATTTGTAACTCTGAAGGGTTTGCCTGTCAGGCTGCTTAGAGCAAGGGCTGTTCTGACTATTTGTCCTCCGCCTTCTCCTTCACTGCCATCAAGAACTATCATTTATTATTGGAAAAAGAAGTCAGTATAAAAAAGTTAAGAAAAAATAAAAAAATTATCCTAAGTCGAGCTTGTCGAGTTCTGCCAGGTCTGCTTCAAGTGCATCCAGCGAGCTTGTATCGAATTCCATATCCAGCGCGTCAGCTTCTGACATGGAGCTTTCGATGTCTGTGATTGCTTGTTCTGTTCCCACAGGCGTGTCAGGTGCAATTGGTATCACCTGAGGTACTGCCCTTGGCGCACAGCTTGCTAGCAATAACAGTGCAAAACTCAATGCTATTAGCGCGTTTTTCATCTGCGTTGCCATCATCTCACCTTGTATTTAAGATTTATGGCGTCACAGTTGTATTTGTGCTTGCAGTGGCATCAATTGTTATTGTAGTGCCATTGCTGTCAACAGATACACTTGCAGATGTGTTGCTGGTTACGGTTGAATCATCTTCAGATTCATCTTCGTCTGACTCAGTTTCGTTTCCAGCAGCTTCGTCAGCATCGTCAGCTTCGTCTGATTCAGTTTCATCTTCATCAGCATCGTCTGATTCCGGCTGTTCAGCTTGCTCAATAGCTTTTGGATCCTTGCCTTTTATCTGGCGGACTAAGTCGCGCAGCATTGCACCTGCTTCTTTCAAGGCATTGTGACTTGCACGAAGCTTTTCAGTTGCCTGCTTCATCAATTCGTCCTTTTGGCCAGGCTCTGCAGCTTTTGCTTGTTCCATCAGCTTTTGTGCTTCTGCATACAAGCTTTCTGCTTCGTCAACCTTGGCGTCGAATGCTTCGACGTTTATACCACTGGTATCAACGCCTTTCTTTTCCATATGTGCAAGGACTTTTTCAAGCCTATCTCCAAGCTGGTCTGCTTTTCTGAGTGTGTTCTTCAATTTTCCAGCAACCAATTCGTGGGCTGCATTTCTCAGTGCACGCTTGGTTTCCTGTGCTGACTTTCGAACTTTGTCAACAGCTTTCTTTACTTCGTCTGCCTTTGCTTCTTCAGTTACTGTTGCAGATTCTTCGCCTGCAGCATCTGCTTCTGCAATTTTTGCATCAAGCTCTGCTGTCAATTTTGCTTTTTCCTCTGCTTTCAGGTCTGATGCAGCAACTAGGTCGCGTGCTTCCTTGAGCTTTGCAACCATTTCATCTACAGCGGTTCTCAAGACATCGCGTGCCTGTACGCGTCCTTCTTTTCTTGCTGTCTTGCACTCTTCTGTTTGCTGTTTACCTTCGCACTTTGTTCTCAAATCATCACGAAGTATTTGTATCTCTTCTCTTCGTGATTTGAACTGTGCACGAACGTCTGTTCTAATTTCTCGCGCGTTTTGTGCTTCTTCGCGCATTCCTTTAACTCCGTCTCTTACTTCTTGTACGCGGTCTTTGACCATTTCGCGCCTGCTTACTACTATTTTGTCAGCTATGTCTACAGCATCTACGCTGTCATCAGTTTTTTCATCGCTTCCTGTATCGCTTGAGCCAGTGTCAGTTTGGTTTTCTTCCGCAACTGCCAATGGTGCCAAGCTCACTATCAACAGGATGAGCGTTGCAATCCATTTCATGTTTGTCATTTTTGCCACCTCCGTAGCATTGATTTTCATGGGATATCTATGGTCTGCTTTGTTTTTATACATTCTGTTTGCGCGCTTAGTTTTTAGAATTTATTTACGCCTTTAACTCTTTATGAAAGTTCATTCAGCCACATTTTCCTTTAAGAAGCCGTTTTCATCCTTCTTTTGCCTAAAAAAGCTAAGATCAGTGCCTTATTAAAACAAAATCTTTATATACTATACAATATACGTTATTAGTATGAAATCGGGGTTGTGGTTTTCACTGATTATACTTTTGCTTCCAGTAGTGTTTGGAGCAACCATTCACGGCACTATTTATGATATTGGCCTTAGCAAGTTAGGCAATGTGATTGTAGAAATTAACACTACTCCAAGACAAGTGCTTGTTTCAAAAGACGGCACTTATTCGTTTACTGTTCCTCAGGGCAAATATACGCTTTCTGCAGCCAGGCAGGACTTGGAGGCTGAAGAAAACATAACAGCTGTTGCAGATGGCGATTATGTTCTTGACTTGATTTTATTCCCTGAGTTTGAAGCAGAAGAAGAATTGCTTACATTGGAAGAGCCGGATGTCGGGGTTGTTGAGCAGGTGTTTGAGGAAAAGAAGCCTATTGACTGGGTTGTCTGGCTGGTTGTATTTGCATTGCTCGGTTATGTTGTTTATAGGGTTTCCAAAAAGCCAACCAGGGTTGTCGAGAAGGAAATTGTTAAGGAGATAAAGGAGGTCGTGGTTGGCGAGGATTTGAATGCCATTATGGAGTTTATTGCAAAGGAAGGCGGAAGAACAACTCAGAAAGATATCCGTAAGAATTCCCCATATTCAGAGGCAAAGATTTCTTTGATGCTTGATGAGCTTGAATCAAAGGGCTTGATTAAGAGAGTAAAGAAAGGAAGGGGAAATTTAATCATTAAGGCGTAGAGTAGCGCATTCGTTTAACCAATAACTCTATTGGCACCATTGCTTTTTTGCCTGTTTGAATGTTTTTGACTTGCACTCTTTTTCCGATTTGCATTATTTGAACTTGTTCTCCGTGCAGCGTTATTATGTCTCCTCTTTTGAACGGGAATGGTTTGAAAAGCACGTTTACACGATACAATAATTTGCTCGTCATTTTATCCACTGTGTGGAGTCGTTTGCTGGTTTTGAGTATTCCATTGAATTTTTCCTGCAGTTGTTTTCCCAAATTCTGCAGATAATGCTGGCTGCTCATATACAGGTCTATCCCGTTCTTGACTGTTTTTTCTTTTGATATGAATGCTCTTTTTTCAGTCATCACTCTATTTCTAATCCATTCCAAAAGTTCCTTGTTTGGATTCCTGATTTGCAGTATTCCTTCAAAATAGTCGTGATGGTGCTGTTTCATGGCAATATGTTATCTATGCTTGTTTTTAAATATGCTTGAAAACAAAACCTTTTTAAGCCGTTTTAATGAATTGGTTTGGAATGGGTGTTAAAGAGACTATTAAGCGGGTTTGGCATTTCTTGTGGGATGAAGACAGCATTTGGAGCTGGATTGCGAATGTTGTTCTTGCTTTTGTAATCATTAAATTCTTGTTGTATCCAGGTCTTGGTTGGGTGCTCGGCACGCCTGCGCCTATTGTTGCAGTGGTTTCTGGAAGTATGGAACACGACGGTAGTTTTGATGATTGGTGGGCATTGTCTTCCTGCTGCAATGATTTTTGTTCGAAAAGGGAAGTGCAGGGCTTGTTTTACGCCCAGTTTGATATTGACCGTGCTGATTTCAGGAGTTTTGATTTTGTTAATGGTTTCAATATGGGCGACATTATGATTTTGTATAGTGCAAAAAATGCCGAGGTTGGAGATGTCATCGTGTTTATGGTTCCTAACAGGCCTGACCCGATTATTCATCGTGTGATTAAGATTGCTGAGGAGAATGGAGAGCGTTATTTCACGACAAAGGGCGATCATAATTGTGATATTGGCGCATTTGAGCAGAAGATGCCTGCTGAGAATGTTATTGGCAAGGCGGTCTGGCGTGTGCCCTGGCTTGGCTGGGTTAAGATTATTGCAGTTTGGATATTTGATGTTTTGCGGGGTGCAATATGATGTTTTGTCCTAAATGCAAGAGTATTATGATGCCTAAGGTTGACAAGGGAAAGAAGCAGTTTGTCTGCAGCTGCGGTTACAAGCAGGCTGCTGAGAGTGTTACTTTGACAGAGCAGGGAAAGAAGGTCAGCGAGGTTACTGTTGTTGAGAAGGAAACTATCATAAATCCTATTGTTGAGGCTGAATGCTCTGAATGCGGAAACAGGAAGGCTGAAACTTGGGATGTCCAGACTCGTTCTGCTGATGAGCCTCCAACGCGATTTCACAAGTGCATTAAGTGCAAGCATACCTGGCGTGATTATAAATAATCTTTCCGGCAAAGTAAAAATTCTTGTCAAGCCTAATTCTAAGAAGACTGAAGTTCTTGGCTGGGATGAGGAAAGGAAAGCTTTCCGTGTTGCTGTTGCCGCTCCTGCAGAGGATAATAAGGCGAATATTGCAGTTATCAAGTTCTTTTCAAAGCTGACAGGCAAGCCTGTTCGCATTCTTACAGGTTTGAAATCAAAAGAGAAAATTATAGCGTTATAAATATTGGAAAACTGAATTAGCAGTTTTCACACACACCCAAAAAAATCAAACGCAAACGCCGTTTACGCAGCCTGTGAATGGCTGTCCTGTACCTGGGTTTGTGATTTGCGTGCAGTCTATAAAACCTCTGCCCGGCGAGATTTCATACATTGTATGTCCTTGCGAGAACGCGAAACCACAATCCGATTCACGGATATTCTTTAATGGGCCGGTTGCCGGATTAATTCCCACAGGGTCACAGTAGTCGAATCGTTGGAATGGAGGCGCGCCACCAATGAGGGTAAATCCGAAGGTTCCAACAGTAGAGCCGGTTATACCGCCACCGCCATCGGAATCAGTGCAGACGCAGAGCGAAGCAGATCCACAATCTATTGTATCTACGCAATCTAGCAATCCGTCATTGTCATTATCAATTTGGTCTACGCAATGACCAGTCTCTGTTGTACACGCACCACCGGCAAGGCATCCACCATCATTGCAATCAGTAAGCCCGTTTCCATCATCATCAAGGCCATTAAAGCAACTGAAGCCATTTTCTTGACAGTAAGCTCCGCCAGTGCAGGCAGAATCAAGACAATCTCTTTGTCCATTTCCATCGTTGTCAATACCATCAATGCATCCGTTTCCATTATTTTCAACAACAAAGAACGCACAATCAGAGTCTGTGGCATCAACCGCGCTATCTCCGTCATTATCTTTTCCATCGTAACAATTGGTATCTCTTTCAGCGCAAGTTACATCATTGAAACAATCTGGATCTATACAATCAGTGTTTCCGTCATTATCATTGTCAAATCCATCATTACAGAATGTACCCGTGAAAAATGTCTCTGTAGAACATCCCACAGACCCAAAGCAACCTGAATCGTGACAATCCCTAAGGGTTATAGAGTTTCCTATGGGTGTATCATGGTCATTATCAATATTGTCATTGCAATTATTGTTCGCAGGACTTTCTTGACAATTTGTTGCCTGTCCACAGCCAGGATCTGCACAATCGCTCAAACTATCTGCGTCATTGTCTATTCCATCATTGCAGTTGCTGTTCAAATGAGTTTCTGTTGAACAAGCGGCATCTACAAAACATCCATTGTCTGCACAATCCAAGAAACCGTCATTGTCATTGTCTTGGAAGTCTGCACAGTTGTTGTTTGAAAATATTTCATTCGTGCAAGTGCATCCTGAATCTGCACAATCAATGCTTCCATCGTTATCATTGTCAAAACCATCGCCACAGTTGCCTGCAGAATTGGATTCAGTGCAGCTTGCACTTACGCAAACGCCTGTACCTGTTGTTACAGAACAACTCAAGCCCATCGGGCAATTAATTGTTTGATTAGGAGTAGACATACAGATAGATCCACACGTGCATCCTAATGTGCCCGCACACCCGCTATCAGCACAGTCTGCAAAGCCGTCTCCATCGTTATCAAATCCATCTGCGCAGTTGCCTGCTGACGTGCTTTCTGGGCATCCTGCTTGACCAATACATCCTGAATCAGCACAATCAGTATTGCCGTCTCCATCGTTGTCTAACCCATCATTGCAATTGAAATTTGAAACAAGTTCAGTGCCTGCACAAATTGATGCAGTATTTCCACACGCAGAGTCTCCGCAGCAGCCAGGGTCATTGCAATCACGCAAACCATCTGCGTCATTATCAGTTGTGTCTGTACAGGTTCCGGTTACTGCATCTTCTGGACAGAGGCTGGCGCCGGCTGCATCAGTACGGCTTGTCACGCATCGGTTTGTAAGAGTATCGCAGCCATTAGTATATAATGTTGTATTTCCAAATGCTGATGGGCAGACGCCGAAAGTGCAGGATCCGCCGCAGACAACAACTGCGTTCGGATCTTCACATACTCCTTGCTGATTGCACGTGTGTCCGCTTGGGCATTCTGAATCAGATGAACACTGGCAGTTTGCGAGAGGCGTTCCCTCATCGAGGCAGATTTCGCATGTTTTGGTAAATTTGCCTTCTGCAAGTTTTTCAAGGCACTTTGATAGCTGGTCTCCTGTTTTTTCAAGGCATTTCGTCTCTATTTCTATAAGTTTGTTGAGCGATTTGCTGCATTGTGATTCTGCAGCTAATTGTTGAAACAGTAATTCAGTCTCAGAATCCAGCGGTTCTTCCGCTGTGATTGGTAGTGCAAGTGAAAAAACAAGCAATAATGCAACAAGTGCAAGAGAATACAAAGCGATTTTAATATGACCTTTATCCATCAGATCACCTCTTATTGCCGCATAAATAGTAATTGAATATTTAAATGTGCCTGCGTTACAAAGAATGAAATGATTGTAGAAGTATATCATCCATCCGCATATTTAAACCGCCCGTAATCTTTCATATTTGCGTTGTAAGATTATCCGGTTTTTTCTCAGTAACGCATATTAAGGGCAAATTTGCAAATAGGATTATGTCATATGTCCATTTGTTCATTATCAAGGATGATTGTACGTACTTGGCAAGTGTTCATTATCGTACTGCTATGAAGCTTCTTGAGAAAGGGGTTGATGATGTTCTTCCTATGCTAAAATCCCGTTTTCTTGATGCTGGTTATCTTGTTCTGGATTTGAACAAGAGAGTGATTGTTAATGGGCAGAGTGCTTTTCCTGTTAGCAGGGCTATAGGGAAAAAGGAGTTTTATGTGTTGGATGCGTAAACCTTAAATAGGCATATTTATTTCATAAAGTGAAAAGAGGATGAAAAAGTCTATTATTGGTATTGTGGCAGTTGTTTTCCTTGTAGCTATTATTGCAGCTACTGCTCAAAGATATTATTACACTCGTTATGGTGTTTTCTATAATTATCCTGAGCGTTATGGCTTTTATTATCCGTTTTCCACAGCTCCGGCTTATGTGTCTCCATCTTATGCGTATCCGTATTATCAGTATCCTTATTACCAGTCGAATTATTACCCGCCTTATTACTATAGCCCGTTGTCTTCACAGGCGATGTATAGGTATGGCGCTCCAACAACAGTTTATCCTGCATCTGTAGGACAAGCTGAGCAGGAAACGCCTCGTGGTGTTGAAGGCCAGTTGTGCGGTGTTGTTGACAGCAATCAGTATGGTTGCATTTATGGTTTGGTTTGTGATTATACAAAGGGTGCAAAGGCAGGCGTTGGTGTTTGCTCGCGCCAGTCAGGTGATACAACTGTTTATCCTGCACCGTCAACCACTTATCCGTATTATTACAGGTATGTTGGTTAAGTTAGAAATTATCCAGTCTTGACTGCTTCTTATCGTATTCTTCCAGATATTTTGGCGGTTTTATGCTTTTGAAGTCAAATCCCCAGTCTTTGAGCATTTTCTCAGCGTTTTCTGTGATTTTTGGCGCTGCGAGTATGCCTCTTACTTTTGTTATGCCTTTGCTCACCATTATTTTCTCAACATATCTTCGTAGTTGTGTTACTGCTGATAGTTCTGCGTTGTAGCGTTTGCATTCTATCACTGTCAGAACTCCATTTTTGTCTACGCCAAGTACGTCAATAAACCCATACTTTGTCTGTTCTTCCTGCGATACTGGCTTGAATCCTTCTTCTATTAGTTCTGGATTGTTATATATCATATTGCTCATGTCGTCTTCTGTTCCTGCGATTGTTATTGCCTGCCCGTCTTCGAGCTTGTGCGAGTTGAAGAAGTGTATTTTGTCTATGTTTATCTCCATTTTTTCTTTTAAAATTAGGTTTTGGCTTCGCAGGACCAGTTTGCCGTTTTCCAGTTTTAGTGAGTGGCTTGTGTTTGGCTTCATGTAGTTTATTGGCGCGTTGCCTGACGGCTGGTGGACAAGCAGGGCATTGTCTGATTTTATCATTACCAATCTATCTCCTTTGTCAAGATAGCTTTCTGCCCTGCCAGAATAGCGTATTGTGCAATTGCAGGAGAATACTATTGTTTCATTTCGTGCAAGAGCATCATTCAATAGAATGCAATAGTCTTCTTGTTTCATAATGAGGTATATTGAGAACTGTTATAATTACATTTTGGCGTATTTTTCAAGGTCGTCCTGAATTACGTCAAGTTTTACGCCTGCTTGTTTGAGCCAGTCTCTTGTTAATTGTGCTCTATGGTATCTTTTCAGGCATACAACGCGTTTTATTCCTGAGTTTATCATTGTCTGTGCGCAAACATAGCATGGCTCCATTTTGCAGTATATTGTTGCGTCTTTTACAGATACGCCATGCCTTGCTGCTTGTGCTATTGCGTTTGTTTCTGCGTGTGTTGTTCTGATGCAGTGCTGGCTTTCTGTTCCGTCTGTGTTGTGGACTTTGTGCATTAAATGCCCTGCTTCGTCGCAGTGTGGCAGTCCAACTGGTGCGCCGACATATCCTGTGGATATTATGCGTTTGTCTTTCACTATTATGCACCCGCTTTTTCCCCTGTCGCAAGTCGCTCTTTTGCCCACTTCAAGTGCCAAGTGCAGGAAGTACTCATCCCAGCTTGGCCTTTTTTTGTCAAGCTTGTTTTTCCATTCTTTCAGAAGCTTGTCAATCTTTTTCTTCAGTTCTTCAAGTGTTCCTTCATTGTTGATTATTATGTCTGCCATTGAGATTACTGTGTTGACTTGTTGTTTTGCAGGATCTGCGCTTTCTGCTTCCTGCGCCTCTCTGGCTTTGAATTCCTCAAATGTTGCAAGATCGTCATTGCGCTGTTCTTTTTGCCGTCTTTTTTCCATTCGGTTCCAGCGTGCTTTTTGTGATGCGTTTATGTTTATTAGTGCGAAGTTTGATTTTGTTCTTAGAATTTCCACTTCAACTGGATTTCGGACGCTTGTTACAACGTAGCTTTTGTCCCATTCCATTCTTTGTATCGCCATGCGTGCAAGTATTCCGTGGCCGTGTTTTTTTCGTAATTCGTTTCCAAGGTTGATTAGGTTCTCTCTTGTATCTTTTAGCTTGCGCTTTTTTGCTTCTTCACGGATAAAGTCAGATAAAGAAATGTGGAAAAACCCTTTTTCTTTGAGTATTTCTCCAACAGAGTCTTTTCCTGATGCGAGATGCCCCGTAACTCCCAATATCATGTGTTTGTTGAACTGCAGGAAGTATTTAAGATTTCATAGACTGCGTTAGCATAATTGCAGTTGTCATTTTGGAAAGGATAGGAAGCGCTCCATAAATGATTATAAAGAAGTTTGTCATTCAGTTTTTATCCCAAAGAGGTGCGCAGACACGTGTCTAAGAGGGGGCGTAAGCCCCCTCATCATTTTTATTAATGTCAGCTCATTGCTTCTTCTGCATTTTGGTCGTCTGCATTTCGAAAGAATACGTCAAGGCTTTTGTTTTTTAGTTTTTGCTTAAAGTTTACTGCTACTGCCATCACTATACACCTCTTTTTGTCGCCACCACTAAGTTTTTCAAAAGCTCTTTGATATTTAAACGTTTTGTTGTCACGAACCACCAATAATGATTATTATTCAGTGGTGGTTCGCAAGAAAACGCAAAGCGTTTTCTGCGCCCAGAAAAGCAAAGCTTTTCTTGGGCTTGAGCACACTCGGAAATTTGGAGTTCAGAATATAATTCTAACAAATTTCCGATGTTTACGCAAATTCAGCGAGTGACTGCCTGTCGTGCTTTAGAATTTTGCCGTCGGCTGCATTTATTTTGATGTTGATTGTCTTTAAGCTCTGCGTGAAATAAGTTATGTTGAATATTGTGTGTCCTTCTGCGTTTTGGATTATGAAAAATTCTTTTAACGGCATTTCTCCTTTGTAATTTTCTGTGAAGCATTGCTTTGCTTCTTTTAACGCATCATCTGATGTTATTTTGACATTTTCAATCTGCAGTTGCTTTATTTCTGCCTCGCTTCTCATTACTTCTTGTTCTTCTGTGTGCTGTACGCTTGTTCCTGTGAGAATGAATGTGACCATTCTTTGCTTTTCAGGATGGTAAAATCCTATCTGCCAGGTGTCTTTGTTTGCTTCGTCAAGCATTAGGAATGCGTGTGCGAGAAAGAATTCCTTGTTTTTTTCGTGCCATTCTTTGAATATCGCGCTTCGTGTTAGTGTCGCTATTGCTTTATGTATGTCCATTTTTTGTTTGAGAAATGGTTTGTTTATATAATTTGCTTATTTATGTTTACTCTTCTTTATGATGTGCAGTACGTGCCCTATTCCGTCATTGAAGTGTATTATTTTTCTGAATATGTATGGGAAATGGTATTCTTTCCTTTTTCTTGGTTCTTCTATTGTGAGCAGGAAGATTGAGCTTAGTGCTCTTAGTATGCTGCTTGCAACAAATATAAGTGGTATTCCTGCCAGGATAAATGCCACATTCTCAGTTATCCAGCCGCCCAATATTGGCGCTATTACTAATGGCAGTGATGCGTACAAATTGTATTCTGCTATTTGGAATACTCTTTTTTTCGGGTCTGCCAGTCCAAGCAGCAAGTTGAATCCTGCTATGTCTGCTGCAGCCCAGACTATTCCTGAGAATATTTGTACTGGTACGAGGAGCCAGAGTGATTGCTTTGTTATCAGGAGGAACATCAATGGCACAAGCGCGGTTCCAAGGTATCCAAGGAATCCTATGTGTTTGTCTCCAAACTTATCTGTTAGTTTTCCCACGTATCGTGATGCGATTATTTGCGAAATTGTTGTCACGCTGGTTACAATTCCATAGTACATGTAATTTATTTCAAGGTTTTTCAGCATGTAAACCGTGAAGAATGGTGATGCGAGCATGAATGCGAAGTTGAATGCCACACTGAATGCTGTGAAGTTTTTCAGCGGCCCGGTTATCGTTAAGAATTCTTTTATTGTGTGGTGGTTGTGGTCTTTGTATTTTGGCTCTTTTATTTTTAGTGCAACAAATGTTGCCATTACTGCCATAAAAAGTCCTGCGAGGAACATTATTGCAAATCCGTTTGGGCTGTCTTTTGGGAATTGTTTCAGCCAGATTCCTCCAAGTATTATTGCTATCATTCCAAACAGGCCGATATAGCCATATCTTTGGCTTGAAAATGCGCCTCTGTGTTTTGGAAGTATTGTTTCTGCCATTAGTGATGTCCAGGCAGGGTCTGCGATTGTTTCCCCTATTTTGTACAGGAGAAAGAATAGGATTACCATCATTAGCGGTTTTGTGATTATGTATGGCGCCAAAAGCAGCGGTATCCAGAACAGTCTTCCTATTAGTGTGAATATGAAGTATACTTTGACGCGTGAATAGTGCTGTGCGAGTTCTGCTCCTGGTATTTGTGTTATTAGGTATGCGAGAAATGGCAGTGAGCCGATAATTCCTACTATTACGTTTGATGCGCCCAGCGCGAGTGCAAATGCTACTAAGTAGACAGATGTGAATCCGTTGAACGCAGCCCATAATGCTCCGTTTGCTACAAATACTTGTTTGTTGTTCATTCTAGTATGAATAGTCTGCCGTCAGGCCCTGGGTTTGCTATTACTGTTTTTCCTTTTTTGTCAATTTTGCCAAAGGTTTCGTGAATATGTCCTGATAATGCAAGCACTGGCTGTTGTTTTTTGATGAATCTCTCATAACTCGGGCATCCTACGTGGTCTTGCAGGTAGGGGATATAATCTGCTTTTGTGTGCGCTGGAGGCGCGTGTGTGATAAATATTATTTTCTTGTCAAACTTTTGTTTTTTTATGAACTCGTTGAAGTCTTCATCTTCTTCCAGTCTTCCTTGCCCGTAGAATCCTCCGCCTCCGTGTCCTACAAGGATATAATCTCCCATTGGTATGACTTTTTTGTGCGCAAATGTCAGGTTTGGAAATCTTTTACAAAGTTTTTGCACTATGACGTCTGTTTCGTGGTTTCCGTGTATTATGAATGTTGGTATTCCAAAGTCATTGATGCGCTTCATTACTGCATCTATGTTTTGTTCGAATATTGTGAAGTCTCCAAGGCAGATTATGTAGTCCGGCTTGTTTGCCTTGATTTTCGCTTCTATTCTCTTTAGGGACGTTATGCTTGAGTGCATGTCTGCGAATGCGAGTATTTTCATTGTAGTAGAAGGTTTTGTTTGCCTTTTTAAAGATTATCTGGGAAAGGCGATTTCTATTATTGTCCTGTATGTTGTGAAGTTTGTCAGCACGTATGTTTCTACAAGCATTCCTATGAACAATATTCCTAAGCTTATTGCAAACAGTATTGCGTTGTACTTGAATATTATCCACATGTTTTTTGATGCCATTTTTTCTCTTACAAGCCCGTCTGACAGCACTGTGCCTGAGATTGTTGCGAGCATGTAGCTTAGTCCTTCAAGGAGTGTGTGTGGGAATACGCTTAGTATTACTAATAAGAATATTATGAGTGGGTTTGCTTGGCTTGCCAGTGCTGCTGTTTTTGCAAGAGTGCCGAAGATTGTTCCCCAGACGCTTGCGTTCCACGCTATGAATAGTATTGCTCCATTGCCTGCAATTAGTGAGAGCACGAAGCACAGCATTAGTACTTGTAAGTTCCAGGTGTATAAGTCCCAGAATAGTGTCCAGGAGAAGCTTGTTGCCTTGCCTGCCATTATTATTGACAATTGTTGTTCAAACAGGTGTCCTGCTGCGAGTTTTGGCAGGAATATTGCAAATGCCGCGAATGTGAAGAATATTCCGAAGAAAACATACACATATACTTTGACATAAGGTATCACGTGCAGTATGAATGCTTTCAGGTTTGGCAGTTTTCTTTCTGTTACTTCTGCTGCTGTTGACAATTGGTATAAGCAAGGTATGAGAAATAGTGCTGTGATGCCCACTGCTATTAGTGCAGGGTCATCTCTGAACATCATTATCGCAAGGAATAGTCCAAGTATTGTGTATCCTATTCCGAGCAGAAATCCGTATTTTGGGCGCTTTCTCAGATAATCTGCTGAGTACAGCTGTTCAAAGACCATATCGCTCTTTAAAGAAAGTGCTTTTTTAAATATGAGTGAGGACGTGAGAGTGATTAACGCACCGCATAGTAATCTTCCAGTACTATGCTTCCTACGTCATCCAGATTCTTTGCTTGGCTGAATCTGCCTTCGCCTATCATTGTTATTTTTTTTGCGAGTTCTATTCCTGCTTTGTCTAATTGTATTCCAATCATCGAGATTGTTATTCCTGCGCCTCTTGCCCTGCTTACTGATTTTAGCGTATCAAGTTCTGGTTGTACTCCAACTGTTGGCAGTGCGTCTGTCAATATGATAAGGTGTTTCGTTCCTTCAGTAACTGGAAACAGTTCTATGCTTTTGGTTATCATTCCTGCAAAGTCTGTTTGCCTGCTTGCTTTTATTTGGGAAATTGCTTTCAATAGTGTTGTAAAGTCTCTTGTTGGCGGTATTGCGCTTTTGATTTCGCTGCCAAATACTATTAGCCCTACTTCGTCTTTGTCTTGTATCGCATTGTAAGCCAGCGCTATGCCTGCTTTTTTGCAGGTTTCTATTTTCCTGCCTTTCATGCTTGCTGATGCGTCAAGTGCGAATATGATTGAGACTCTTCCTCTTCCTTCTCTTGTGTGCGTCATTAAGTCTTGCGCATACAGTTTCTTGTGTTGTCTTTTGATTGCAGTATGTACTGATTTTTTGACGTTCAGGTCTTTATACCTGTCTCCTCTTTTGAAAAATCTTGTTTCTGCTTTTTCTCCGTAATGCGAAGTTTTCTTGTTTATTTTCTCACCAAGCCTGTCTTTTGTTATGAACTTGTCAAGTTCTTTTACAAGGACTATTGCTCCGAGTTCTTCGCCTTTGCTGCTTATCACGCCTTCTTCGTTGAGCAGTTCTTCATCTTTCAGCTTGTTGACGTTCTCTGTTATTGCTTTCTGCAATTCTTTTCTGAATTCTGGTATTTTCAGGTTTTTCTCTATATAGTTAGGATCATAGCCCGTAAGCATTCTTATGAGTTTGTCTCCAAGTATTTGTCTTGCCACAGAGTAATTCTTGACCATTTGTGCGTACAATAAATCCGGCGTGAATGCTCCTACGTTTCTGTTGGTTGCTTCTTGTATTAGTTCGCCGTGTTCTATTGTATTTTTGTCTGATTCCAGTACAGAATTCATTAATTTGTCTTCGACGTATTGTTTGTGGAGTTTTCCCTGCGCTTCTTCTGCTTTGCCTATGTCTTTTACTTCTTGCTCGACGTCAAAGATAACCACCACCGTGTTCCAGGTCGGGGTGTTGGCTGGAGAATTGTGCAAACTGTTGTTTTATGAAGTCCTCGTTTGTTTGCAGGTATTTTACGCTTGGCTTTAGCTCTATCCTATGTGCTAAGACAGAAATTATTGCTTCTGCTATGTCCTCAGCATTCACTTCTTTTCTTTTTGCAAGGAACGCGTTTGCTTGCGCTCTTTCGTATATTCCAAGTGATGCTCTTACGCTTGGTTTTTTCAGTAAGTCTTTGTGCTCGCGAAGTAATCTTACAAATAGTATTCCAAGTGATAGTAATTCATCGTCAAATTCTATATCAAGTTTTTGTCCTTTTTGAACAACTATTTCTTTTTCTAGTTCTAATTTTTCAGGATATCCCATGTGTATTACGTCAAACCGGTCCATGAAAACATCTGATAATTTTTCTGTTGCTGCTGTTTCTTCTGGGTTCATTGTTCCTATGAAGATGAAGTCTGCCGGTAGTTCAACAGTGTATGCTCCGAGTGTTGCTTTGCCTTCTTCAAGTACTTGTAATAATGCGTTCTGCAGTTTCTCTGGGCATCTGTTCAGTTCGTCAAAGAATAGTATTCCTTTGTTTGCCTTGAAGATTTTGCCTGGCGTGAATGCCTGTATACTGGTTGGCCCGAATTGCAGTGCCTTTACTGGGTCTATGTCTCCTAACAAATCTTCGACTGTCAGGTCTGGGCTTCCTTGTAGTCGTACGAATCTCTCT
>DATDPK010000023.1:0-15623 GCA_035292785.1 Candidatus Nanoarchaeia archaeon | reverse complement strand
AACACAGGAATACCATACGATTCAGACAAAGCAGTGCAATTCGGCGAAAAACTAATGAAATTCCTGAATGATGAAGCAAGAAAAGCAAGCAACAAGCTCGGAGAAGAAAGAGGAAGCTTCCCCAACTTTGAAAGAAGCACGTGGAAAGGAAACGCCAAGGCAACGCGCAATGCAACAGTAACAACCATCGCGCCAACAGGAACAATCTCAATAATCGCAGGAGCAACATCAGGAATAGAACCACTATTCGCAGTAACATTCGTACGAGATGTATTAGAAGGAACGCACTTGCTTGAAGCAAACCCATCATTCGAAAGAATTGCACGACAAAAAGGATTCTACTCAAAAGCACTAATGATGAAAATAGCAAGAACCGGCAAAGCAACAGGAATGAAAGGAGTGCCAAGAGATGTACAAAGACTTTTCAGGACAGCACTCGAAATAGCGCCAGAATGGCACGTAAAAATGCAGGCAGCATTCCAAAAACACTGCGACAATGCTGTAAGCAAGACGATAAACTTGCCCCAGAATGCAACACCACAAGATGTCAGGAAAGCATATCTGCTTGCGTATAAATTAAAATGCAAAGGAATAACAATCTACCGCTATGGAAGCAAAAAAGAACAAGTTCTCTACATAGGCAAAACACCAGATGAAATGGTATCAGCCAAATCAGAATACGCAGGCGGACACATCTGCATAGAATGCATGTTCTAAATGGAAGAAACACACATTTTCTTGTCTGAATCATACGCACCGCAAACGCTGTCAAGCTGACCACGCCGTACACAATTAGAACTTTTCACAGCGGTTTCTTCTACACCCTTGATTCCACACAGAATTTTGTCCAAATACCTCATGCAAACGCATTCTGGACGCCTGATAAAACTTCCAATCACCATACACTTAACGCCTTCCCTGCACGCATCTTCAATACAATAACCCTCAATATGAGAATATCCTTCAGGGCAGACCATATACACCGCGCCAGTCATACTACGTGACAAATCAAGCAATAAGAAAATAGCTGCAACAGCAACAATTCCGAACAACAACATCTCTTTTTTCACAAATCCCAGTAGAACTTCGGCATTAATAAACCATTCGGCCCGTTATTACTGGCCTTTGACGATGAATGTTTTTATAAGACCTCAGAATTGCCTTATTGTTGGGAAAAGAAACAAAACAGAGAATCGTTGAAGGGATACGCCAACACGGGTTCTGCGCAGTCGTAGAAGTAACAAACGGGTTATCACGAAGAAAACTCAGAGAAAAAGTAGGACAGGCCGCAGAAGGAAAAGAATACGTACTATGGTTAACTGGAAGAATCTTCCCAGTGCAGGCAGGAATAATCTTTTTCAGAAGCAAAAACCTGAAAGCCCTGGAAAACCCATCCATAGACTTTTTACTACAAATACCCACTTATGAACAGGCAAGAGCCGTACAAGCACTGCAATATGCACTGCAAAGAACTCCTGAAAGCGGAAAACCCCTTGCCGGAGAGTTTCTCAACTTGGTTGCAGCAGGAGCGAGTCTTGAGGCATTATTATACGCATCAAAACTGGACCAAATAAACTGGCTTGAATTTCAGAGAGAATTCCCACGGCTCGCAGCAACAAATTATCAGGATGAATATAATACGAAAGTTGCAGGCCTAAAAGGATTGGTTTTGGAGGAGTACGCAAGAATTCTATGCGCAGAAGAAATCCCAGAAGCAACAATCTACATCTCACAAAGATGCACTCCAAAAAGAGAAATAGATTTGGTCATATTAGGACCGCAAGAAATCGTTGAAGAAAAATTAAGAACTCCAAAACTATTCGTACCGCACTATTCCTCTTCCCCTAACACTTCCTCTTCATAATCCTTGTGAGTCTCATCGTGCTCTTCCTGGCCAGTCTCTTTTTCACGGCTCACTATCTCCTCCCACAAATCCTGCACATCCTTGTGCTTCTTCTTATGCTCACTATGAGGCTCATCCATACGCCAAAAGACGAGAATTGGGTTTATAAACGTTGCTATAACCTATAAAAACTCAAAAATATTTGAGTCAATAAACAGAGAGAAAAAGCTTATTGGGGAGCTATACTTTAACACAAAATATGGAGCTTAGCGAAATAAAAACAGAAATTGTACACCACTGGAACACCAGAAAAACAGAAGGCGCAAACGTAAAGGAAAAGCTGGCTGATTACGCAGCAAACAGACAGGGAGGAACAGAGCTCCATACACTCCAGCACATAAACCAGCTTGCAGACAGCCTAAAGATAAAGAAAATCAGCACACTGAGCGTAAAAGTCCACGACAGAATAGAAGGCGAAGATTTAGGAGTATGCCAGCTATGCGGACAACACGGGCTGAAAAAAGCAACAACAATCTCATTCGCAATAAACGGCAAATCAAAACCAGGAGCCAGATTTCTTGTTGGAGACAACTGCCTTGAAAGAACAGCACACTGGGTTGAAGGCATAAGGCACAAAGATTACGAGAATTTCAAAGACGACCAGAGAGAAAGCCAAGAAACAGAGAAAGCAGAGACTGTTGAAATTCCGATAGGCATGCTCTCACGAAAAATAGTCAGACTTCTGAAAGAACAAAAATTCGACCTTGACAGAAAAATAGCCACTTATGCAGTACAGGATGTGCAAAAACAAATGCTCAGAGGAGACTTCACAGGGCTTGAAAGAAGAATAGACGCAGGAGAATTCCGCGCAATGTCCAATTGGATTGCGGCAAAAAGAAAAGCAGAAGAAATTGAAGACCCAGTGATACTATATGCCGCGTCCCTGCTTCCAGAAAATGCAGGAAAACTCACACCAGAGCTGGCAACTGCAATATTATTATACCAATGGCAGGAAAGACCGCTAAAAGCAGCAGGAGAAATAGGAGACATAAAAGACGACATACTTTATCTTGCCGGTCTTCCAAAAAATTCACCTGTAATAAAAGAACACGGCAAAGTAAATCTCGGAAAGAGGGTAAAACCAGTAAAGCTGTGGAAAAAAGCAAAATGGAAGAAAGCAACATTAGGCGAACTTCTTGAAAAAGACTCAATAACAAAATCACAAGCAAGAGCCATAAGACTGGCAATTCCAAGACTGCAGGAAAGAAGAGAATACCACAACAGAACAACAATGGACTCTTACTGCGACGACCGAGAATTCAACAAAATAATGCAGAACCTGCAGGAAAGAGTCAAAAAATACAATTCTGAAAAAACAGACGCCCTTAGAAACAAAAGACACTCACTGGAGTGCCCATGGCAGCAAGACTCATACAAGATAATGCGCAAATTCTTCAGACACGCCAGAAGAGTGCAAAGATTACAGCCAGACGCAACCCTGCGAGAAGTTCTTGCAACCAACTTTGGAATGAGAGAAGCGGCAGCAACCGCCAGAACTCTATACATAGAAGGAAGAAAACTGTATTTAGCAGAAGCAATCGGACAAAAAATACTCCGCGACAAATACACAACTGCAAAAGAAGCACCAGCACTTGAAAAACTCATTAAAAAACTAACTCAATCAGCAATCGAATTTGAAAACCTGCCTCAACACACAAGAGAACACCTCAGAAAAGCAGGAATAAAACAATACGAAGCGTTCAAAAAAGACGTAGAACACATACTAAAAGCAAGAGAATACGGAATACTGCCGGCAGAATACCAAACAGACTGGCTTGAAAGAACAAAAGCATTTGCAGAAAACTACCAAAAAGCACCGGAAACAATCAAACAAATCAAGCATATACGAATGCTTGAAGAAAGCACCCTTGAATTCAAATTAACAAACGTAAATGCAGACGATGGAGCGCACGCGACCAGAAAAGACCAGGCGCGCTTCAGCGCAAAAACATACGAAGGCAAGAAATACTTCACGCCAGAACAGCAAAAAGCAATTGCAGCAGTATTCAACTGGCTCCCGGAAGAGTTCAGAAACCTGAATGGAGCAGGCCTTCAAAAAGTAAAGCAAGCACTCGAAAGAGTGCAAGAATTCTACAGGGAAAACAACGTATACAATAATGAGAACGTGGTGAGGAAACCAGGATATTACGAAGTTGTAACCAGTTTCCTGTTCTTCAACAGAGAAAAAATAAAGCAGATAAAAGGACCACAGAGCTACATACCACTAGGGTGGATACTTGCAAGAGATGAAGAAATAAGAAAGTTCAGGGAGAATGAAGAACAAAGCAATTACAAAAGACTGACTGAAGAATTAAAATCAAAAGTGCGCGAATTGGCAAAACCTGAAGCAAAAGAAGCAAGCTTCAACAACCAATACAACAGGCTTGATGTGCTGTTTGGAGAAAGCGTAGAGGACATTCTGGCAAAAGAGAACGTTGTAATCACCAGGCATATGGCCGAGATGATAAACAATCTTTACGGCAAACTCAAAAGCTGACACAATTATGTCACAGCATATTTAAACAATAAAAACATACCACTACACATGAATTTACGCGACCTGACGCTGGCGGTCTCTGCGGCATTAGGAATAACTTCTGGAAGCTGCCAAATACCAGGACAGACAATTGTACAAACACAGGGCACGCAGACGATTGACAATCAAGTGAAGGACGCAATATGCTTTTTCAGCGCAGGAGACTATAAGAAAACACTTGAACACCTAACAGCATACCGCGACAATGAATACAAACTTCTTATGAATGATGCAAAATACCAGTTCAACCCAACCGCAGGCTGCCTTCTGGCATTGGCGTATGCGGCAAACAACAACTTCCCAAAAGCAGAATCAGAATTATGGTTTTTCGTCGGAACCATAGAGAAAAACCCTGAAAAAATGAAAAACGTGCAGGACGAACTTGAAGAATTCTGCAAATCAGAAGCATACAAAAAAATAGACCGCACAACCGCAGGCTTTTCGATATTCATTCCACGACTTGAAGCAGTGAGAGCACTAATGAAAATAATAAAACAGGATTACAATGGCGCAAAAGACCATTTGAAAAGAGTGATACCATCAATGCCTGATGCACGAATGAAATTCCAGCTATTAATCGGACAACTGACCGGAGCAGCAAGCGCAGAAGACGATTACAACAGAATAATAGGATATTCAAGACTGCAGGAAGCGTTCAAGAACTAACCTTTGCGAAAGGTTAGGATCCAAAGCACTCAAGTGGGGTCTGCGACCCCACGACATACGGAATGCACTCCGTGCTTGAAAGTTTAACGAGAACTATCTGCCTGTCGCTCAATCTCGCCCTTCTTTGAAATAGCCAGAGACTTTGCATCAAGCTTGAAAGCAGCAATAATTTCCTCAGCAAGAGCTTCCTCAATAGACTTCTTCTTGTTAAAACTGTGGTCATAAGCGCCCTGAATGAAATAACGCAAGGTAACATCAACCCTTCTCTGCGGAGCACAATCAGTTGCCTTAGGATAACGAGCGCCACCATACTCAATGGTAACAATCTCTTCGCGAGGAGCAGCATTCTCCAAAGCCTTCACAAAAACCTTTATAGGATTCTCCTTTGTTCGCTCTTCAATAAGCTTAAAAGTTTTAACAACAATATTGTAAGCAAGAGCACTCTTGCCAGTTGTATGGCCGGAACTTCTGAAATGCTTCTTGGACTTATGGCCTGGAATCATAACCTTGTTAATCAAACGCTCAACAATAAATGTTTTGGACTTATGAAATCTCTTTCCAGCATACTTTGCGCCAGTCTTAGGAACATACCTTGGCTCAAGAGCAACATATCTCTGAAGGCCAGGGTCATCAACCTTAATCCCGTCAACACTCCACTTGTTAAAAACCAGAACGCTCATTTCCTTGCCTTCTCGATCTTGCCCTTCAACAAAGCATCAAGGGACTGATCATTAACTTTTATAACCTGATAACGAATGCCTGACAAATCTCCTTTTGCACGGCCCTTTCTGCCACCCATTGACTCAATAATAACCTCATCGTGCTCATCAATAAGCTTCTGCGCTCCATCCCTCGGCATAAAAGCACCAACATGCTTGCCATTCTTGACAAGCTGAACACGGCAGCACTTACGCATAGCTGAGTTAGGCTGCTTTGCCTCAAGCTGGAACTTCTCAATAACAATACCCTTGCCCTGAGCTGCGCCCTGAAGAGGGTCAGATTTTTTCTTGGACTGCAGAATCCTGCGTACATATTTCCTGCTCAACCACTTACCGTGGTGGCGCCTCTTTCTAAGCGCCTTTGCCGTGTTCAAACCATTTGACTTGTTTCCCATTATACAACTCTCATTTCCTTGATCGGAAAATATCTCTGAATAACCGCCTCATAAGCACGCAGATTAGAGGCACTACGACCTATCAGCAAGCCACGGGTTTTTAAATCTTTCGCAGACAAAATAAGCATATTCTCCTCTAAAACAACGTTTCCCAACTCCAAAGGAGCCACCAAATTCCTGGTAAACTGAAGAACATCAGAATTAAACTCAACAATCTTAACCCGCTTCTTAAGCTTCCTCTCCAAATCACGAACGTGCTTCCCGCCCTTGCCAATCGCCTTAGCAATCTCTGCCTCGTGAACCACAAAAACAACAGGATCACCCATAATACAATCCTTAACGTGAGCGCCAGTCATCTGCTCAAACATACTAATAATCTGCATGACCTCCATGTCATACACAATTTTTACCATATTAAGCCTGAACGCCAATCACAGAAATAGAATAAGGCTTCTTGCACAAAACCCCAATCTCCTCATTACTCTGCGCCAAATCAACAAGCTCAACCTGCCCAAACTTGCACAACCTAACAACATCATCGCGCACAACAGGCTCGCAATTTGAAGCAAGATAAACCTTCTTAACATCGCCCAAGCGCAAATGCTTCATAGTACTCTCACTACCAAGAAGCAACTTATTGGAAACCAGCAATTTCTTAATCTCTGAAATTGCATCCTCAACTTTCTTTGCCATTTATTTCTCCCCCTTAGGCTGCTTCACAATCTTCGTAACCAGCCCAGGAAGACCGGTACCAACAGGAACAGGCTGATTAAGCATAACGTTCTCAACAACACTGTTCAACTGGTCAACTTCACCCTTCAATGCAGCATTAATTATGTGCTTGATAGGAGTTTCGAAAGATGCCTTTGCAAGAACAGATGCCTTTTCAGAAACGACACCATAACGAGTTATACCTTTAATCTCACCGCTCGCGCACATCGTGTCAGCAACAAGCATAATGTGCCTGATGTCAACGTTCAAACCCTGAGTCTCGATAACCTTGAACAGCTCATCCATAATCGCCTGCCTTGCAGCCTCAATACCAAGAACCTCACAAATCTCGAAAACGTCATTTGTAGTTGTCTTCTCAGTATCAACAAAATCAAGCTCGAAAACTTTTTTCAAGTTACTGCCTGCAGTAATAATCAAGAACTCCTCCTGACGCTTTACAGGCAAAATCTGGGTAACGCCCTTGACACCCTTAACATAAACATCCTTTGACTTTTCCTTCAACCTGTACAATGCATTAAGCCCCTTCTCATCCTGCTTGCCCTTCAATTTCAAAGTGATAACATCGCCTTCCTGCTTTACAGTCGCTTCCTTGGCAAGACCCTTTTCGACAGCCTTTGCAACAAAAGCACTTGTCACGCCAAGCTCCTTCATCCTTTCCGTGTTCAACTTCAGCTCAATCTTCAAATCAACAATATTCAATGAATACTCAAGAACAATCTCTGAAAGCAAAGTCTCCTTAATCTGCAAGGCAATCTCGCGAATATCCTTGCCCTTGTTATACGGCGCTTTCAAGAAAATTTCCATCTGAGGAGTTGTAATAGATTTCCTTCCATCAAGAATCTCAATAATACGAGGCAAACCCATAGTAACGTTCATTTCTGCAACACCAGCATAGTGGAAAGTGTTCAAAGTCATCTGAGTGCCTGGCTCGCCGATACTTTCTGCGCCAACAAGGCCCACTGCCTCGCCAGCATCAATCTGAGCAGCAACGTACTCATCGTAAACGCGCTTTGCAACCTTCTTAATCTTTGACGCAGGGCATTGTTCCTCAATCTCCTGCAATAATTTTGGAGGCATCTTGCCTTCGTATTCTTCAAGTTCCTTGTGCATTTTTACTCCGTAGTATTAACAATTCTTTTCACATCAATCTTGCCGCGCTCTGAACGAGCAACGTCAATACCGTCTTCACCATAAGAAAACTGGATAATCCTGCCATTAGCATCACGAACAGTGCCGTCATACTCAACACGCAAGTCCTGCATAGCGTTGGCAAGACGCCTGTACAAATAACCAGACTTAGGAGTACGCAAAGCAGTGTCCATAAGAGCGTCCCTTCCTGTAATTGCGTGGAAGAAAAACTCTTTTGGATTAATACCGTGCTTGAAACCGTGAATGATAAAGCCTCGCGCTTCTGGAGTCAAGTCATCACGCTTGAAACAGCTCAAAGTCCTGCCACGATAACCCTTCTCAATACGCTTGCCTCTCATAGCCTGCTGGCCGACACAAGCACTCATCTGAATGATAGAAGTAATGCTACCTCGCGCGCCAGACAAAATCATAACAGCAGCGTGGTTCTTGTCAGAAACAAAACCCTTGACAATCTGGCCGCAGGCATTTCTTGCCTTGTTCAAACGCTCAAGAATCTTCAACTCAAGAGTTTCACGCATAGTCCTTCCAGGGAAGATTTCCAATTTACCCTCCCTGAACTGAGTAATCATCTGCAAAACATCCTCTTCTGCCTGCTGCAACAACTGGTCAATCTGCTCACGGGCAGATGGAGGCATATCCTCGTCTGCTATGCCGGTGCTGAAACCGTGCCTTAACAAGAATTCAATACCGAGCTTGAAAATCTGGTGCAGTATTTTAATTGTTTTTTGAGCGCCGTACTTCTGGTGCAGGCTTCTCAAAAGAATACCCTCGCCCTCACCGCCAATCGCCTTGGTATCAATAGTTCCTTCCATCAACACGCCATTCTTGATTGTGACCGGCTCACCGCTTCTTGAAACACCAACATAATCAAAATCCTCAGGAAGCAACGCGCTGAAAACTTCCCTGCCAGTAATTTTCTTCTTAGAACCGAGCTTGCTGAAATCAGTCATTCCGACGCTTACAAGAAGCTGCATTGCCTGCTCAGGGGAAAACTCACCGTGCCTTGTCAGCAAGTAATTACCACTAATGGCATCCTGAATACAGCCAATGACTGAAAGACCATACCTTGGAGAAATCAGCTGAGTCTGGACTTCCATCAAAATCTCAGCCTCAACACGCGATTCCTCAGTCTGAGGAATATGAAGGTTCATCTCGTCACCGTCAAAGTCAGCATTATAAGGATTACATACAGCGGGATTCAAACGCAACGTCCTGCCAGGCAAAACCCTGACACGGTGGCACATCATACTCATCCTGTGCAAAGAAGGCTGACGGTTGAAAACAGAAATGTCTCCATCCATCAAATGACGCTCAACAACATAACCCGGCTGCAACTCTTCCAAAGCAGCTTCCTTGGTTTCCTCTGTTATCTTTTTCTTCTTTCCATCAGGCCTGACAACATAATTCGCGCCAGGATAAACTCCAGGACCATTCTGGACAAACTTCTTCAAATACGCCAGATTCCACTCATTAACAGTCTCTGGAACAGTAAGCTTCATAGCAATAATCTTAGGAACACCAACCTCGTTCAAAGCAAGCATCGGGTCAGGAGAAATAACAGTTCTTGCACAGAAGTTTGTACGCTTACCAGCAAGGTTATGACGGATACGGCCTTCCTTGCTCTTTATTCTCTCAGTAATAGTCTTCAAAGGCTGACCGCTCCTGTGCCTTGCAGGAGGCAGCTGAGCAATACTGTTATCAAAGAACGTTGTAACGTGATACTGCAACAAGTCCCACAAGTCCTCAATGATGATTTCAGGCGCACCAGCATTAATGTTCTCAAACAAACGCTGGTTAATCCTGACAATATCGCCAAGCTTGTGCGTCAAATCGTCCTCAGAACGCTCACCGCTTTCCAAAGTAATTGAAGGACGCACTGTAACAGGCGGAATTGGAAGAACAGTCAAAATCATCCACTCAGGCCTTGCAGTCTTAGGATTCAAGCCAAACAATTCACAATCCTCATCAGGAATCTTTTCCAATCTTGCGCGAACTTCAATAGGCGAGATTCTCTTGTCACCCTCAATGAAAGTAGTTGGCTTCTCAATGATTATCTTTGCCTGCTTTGCCTTGCAATGAGGACACTTGCCGCCAGTCTTTGAGCTGTCAATCAAAGCCTTAACTGCAAGACGCCTTGCTTCAGGACCCTCTTCCTTCTCAATACGGTCAAGATGACTCTTAGCCTTAGCCAATTTCTCCTGAGCAATCATCAACCTGCCACATTCCCTGCAGGAAGTACGCAAAAGCAACTGAATGATTCTCGCAAACTTAACGTGAATAACAGAACGAGCCAATTCGATGTAACCAAAGTGGCCGATACACTCCTTCAACTTTGAACCGCAAGTCTTGCACTTCAAACCAGGGTCAATAACTCCAAGACGCACGTCCATAAGACCGCCGTCAACAGGATAACCCTCCTTATCATACAACTCAGGAGTCACAATCTTAGCAGAAGACATCTTCTTAACCATCTTAGGAGACAAAACACCAAACACAACACTTGCAATCTGCTTGTAAACATAATGAGACATAGATTCCATACGCTCACGAGAAAACTGCTCCTTCTCAATCTTTTCAACAGGAACTTCTGCTACCTTCTCTTCAACCTTTTCTGCTTTCTTTTCTACCTTCTCCTCAACTATAGCTTCCTTTACTTCTTCAGCTTCAGGCACTTCAGGTGCAACTTCTTCTTTCTTTTTACGCGCCATTTTAGTATTTATTCCTCAACACCAGCTTTGGATAAATTCCCAAGCTCTTGAACTCATCAAGGATGAGCTTGAAAGCATAACTAATCTCAATATCGCTAATCTCAACATTCTCCCCGCAAATTGAACAATAACGCTTGTCCTTGTAAGCATCATAAATTGCGATAACACCGCAGTTCTCGCAGACAGGAACAACAGTCTTGTCAGAATCAAAACGCTCCTTCAACAGCAAGCTTGCACCGTGGGCAACAAAAGTATCCTTCTCCATCTCTCCAAGACGCAAACCGCCTTCCTTTGCACGGCCTTCTGTAGGCTGGCGGGTAAGAAGCTGGATAGGACCTCTCGCACGAGAGTGAATCTTATTCGCAACCATGTGCTTCAACTTCAAATAATACATACTGCCAACATAAATCTTGGCTTCAAAAATCTCTCCAGTTATACCATTATACATAGTCTCAGTGCCATTCTCCTTGAAGCCCAATGAAACCAATTCCTTCCTGATCGCTTCCTCAGGCTCGCCGCTGAAAGTAGTACCGTCAATAAACCTGCCTGACAAAGCACCAGTCTTTGCAGCAATCATCTCAATCAAATGTGAAATAGTCATACGTGAAGGAATACCGTGAGGCGAGAACAACAAATCAGGAACAATACCGGAAGCAGTGAAAGGCATATCTGCCTCAGGAACAATCAAGCCAACAACTCCCTTTTGACCGTGACGGGAAACGAACTTATCTCCAATTTCAGGAATTCTCTGGTCACGAATCCTTACCTGAACAAGCTTGTTGCCCTCCTCATTCTCAGTCAGGCAGACAAAGTCAACAACACCCTCTTCTCCGTGGCGCAATGAAACAGAACTCTCACGCCTGATGTTTGAAGCCAAGCTGTACTCTTCCAAGTTTGACAAGAATCTTGGCGGAGAAGTCTTACCAATAATGACATCCTCTTCCTTAACTTTTGCTTCGGGATAAACAATACCGTCATCCTCGAGGAAACGGTAATCCTTTTCGCTCTTGTAGCCCTTGACTTCCTTGTCAGGAATAGTAATCTGGTCCATCAGGCCGCCGCTGTAACGCAATTCCTCGCTGACAGCAGGACGGAAATACGAGCTCCTGCCAAATCCGCGCTCAATTGAACCCTTCTTAATTATAACTGCGTCTTCCATATTATAGCCCTTGTAACTCATAATGGCGATAATGATGTTCTGACCGCTCGGGTGAGCATTGTAATCAGTAAGCTCGTGCATCATTGTCTGAACAACAGGCATTTGAGGATAATGAAGCAAGTTAACGTCCATATCAATACGGTAATTATAATTTGCAGCATACAATCCAATAGACTGCTTGAGGTTTCTGCTTCCGATAATCAAACGAGCAGACTGGATATAATCACCATACGGAATAAGGCCGGTAACAATGCCGAGCATTGCCAAAGGACTAATCTCCAAATGAGTATGCTCAGAAGTAACCTCCTGGTCGGAAAACGCAATCAATGAATTTTCTTCCTCGGAAGCATCCAAGAATTCAACAACACCCTGGCCAATCAGGTCAGACCAGCCAATCTCGTTCTTCTCCAGCTGCTTGATGTGCTTATCAGTCAGCAAAGGCATACCGTCCTTGACAACAATCAAAGGCCTTCTGCACCTTCCCCTTGCAGATTCGACGTGAACCTCATTCAACATTTCATCAAAGTAAACATTAGCATTGCTTGAAAGAACACCTGAACGGCGGGACTGCTTTAACCTCTGCACGAATTCCTGAGGAGAGTCAACCTCGCCAACATACTTTCCGTTCAGATATACATCGCTCATTTTTGCACAACCTTCAATCCTTCACTCTTCAAAACTTTCAATGTTTCATCATCAGGAATATCCTTGCTCACAGTGGCAAGCATTGCGAAATTCTTTCTCAAACCAATATTAGTACCTTCAGGAGTTTCAGACGGGCACAGCCTTCCAAGATGGGTAGCGTGCAATTCTCTTGCCTCAAAATTCTCCTGAGAAGCGCTCAAAGGAGAAACAACACGCTGCAAGTGAGAGATAGTGTTAAGGAAATTCAAACGCTGAATTCTCTGCGAAACTCCCTTTCTGCCGCCAACCCAGTTGCCGGTTGCCATAGCGCTGTAAATCCTTGAAGTCAACAATTTGTCACGAATGATAACCTTGATGCTTGGGAACTTGCCGCGCTTGACAATACGCTGGAAGTTATAGAGAATATCGCCAATCAGCACTTTCAAGTTCATCCTGAACAAGTCAGCAAGCAAATCACCTGACATCTTGATGCGCTTGTTAATGTAATGGTCCTTGTCATCGGTATTTGCCTCGCCATTTGCAACACAAATATACTTTCTCAACACCTTGCACAAATTATAAGCCTTGGTAAGCCTGTCTTCTTTGGTAATGCCGACGTGAGGAAGCAAATACTTGTCAATAAGCTCAATCATTCTTTCCAAACGGATTTCCCTCGTCTGGGTGATACCGATAATCTTGGCAATCCTGTCCATAGCATCATCAGGAGTCTTGACGTCAACAAACTCAAACAAGTTAATCATAACCTCGTCAAACTGCCTGTCCTTGCTGACAAACTGCATAATTTCCTCGTCCTTTGTCAGCCCGAGAGCCTTAATGACAAGAATAAGAGGAACACGCTTGACACGGGTAAAACTCAAATAGAAAACACCGTCTTTCATACGCTCAAGAGTGTGAGGAATCTTGTAAGAGCCATACTCGCTGAAAATCTTGCCGATAAACTCTGAAACACCGCCAGAATCCCTGTTGACAAGGAAACGGTTTGCGCCGAGGTCTTCAATATTAACAAGCACACGCTCAGTGCCGTTAATCAAGAAATAACCGCCAGGGTCATCAGGGTCCTCGCCCTTCTCTATCAATTCCTGGCGAGACGACTTGTTCAAATGACAATAATTGCTGTGCAGCATAATCGGCAAGCTTCCAATCTGCGTTGTGAGAGTTTCCCTCTGCACATCATTAACGTGAGCGCTGACTTCAATGAAAACAGGAGCAGCATAACTTAATTTTCTCAATCTTGCCTCAACAGGATAAATATTCCTCTTGCTTCCGTCAGCTTCAGTAATTTCAGGCTTTGTAGCCCAAATCTTGTCAAGGCGAATCTTGAAGCTCTCAACATTCGGAGGAATAATTGTAGGCTCAATCTCCCTGTTCTCCTCCAGAATTTTCTGCAGCTCAGCTTCAACAAAATGATTAAAACTTTCAATATTTGACTTTACAAAACTGTTTTCCTCAAAGAATTTCTTGATAAGAACTTTTGCAGTGTTCATTCAACCACCCGCCTGTAAAAGCTTGACTCGCCCGCAGTAGGGCTTTCGCGCACAACCTTGACAATATCGCCTTCCTTAACGTCGAGATGCAGGATTGCCGGGTCGCTCTTGAAAATTCTTGGCAAGTTTGGCAACTCAATAGCGTATTTTTCAAAAAGCTCTTTCTTCTCTTTCTCAGAGAGCTTGCCATGCGCGGGTACAAGCAAGTGTTTGCCAACTTCGAATTTTGCAGCCATTGTTTATCATAACGGGCCGGACGGGACGTTCAGACACGAGCAGTTGCTCGCGACTTTTGAACCCGCAACCCTCTGGTTTCCATCAAAGCTGTTAAAAGCCAGATGCTCTACCAGGTTGAGCTACCGGCCCTTGATTATGCTCCACTCAGTACTATAGCAATATGTATATGATAGCAATATGTATATGGACTCTTATGACTTTGAGAAAACTTTGTGAATTTAGACCCCATTGTGCAAACTACCCGTGTTGTAAGTCATTGGGAAAGGAGGGGGTATTTAAAGGTTACTGTTTTTAAAAGAGCAAATCAGCCAAAAGGCCACCAACCTTTCTTCTTTGGCAATGGTTTGCGCACAGTGCGCGGCATCTTTCCTTCCTTCACCCTCTCAATATCCTCAATAAGCTCATCCGGAGTTTGCTGCCTTTGTTCCCTATCGCGCGCAAGCATCTTCAAAACCAAAGCATTTACAACATCAGAAAGGTTTGGATTGTGGGCCTTCGGCGGCTGCGGGTCCTCTTTTAACAATCTGTGCAGCAATTTAGCAAAAGTTTTCTCAATAAATGGCAAATGAGTAGTGAGCGCCTGATAAAGCGTGCACCCTAAAGAATAAATGTCGCCACGAATGTCTGCGCCTTTTGTATCTATTGCGGCTTCAGGAGACATATACCCAGGAGTTCCAAAGACATCACCTGTGGCTGTCAAAGCGCCTCCTTCTTCTGCTTTTGCAAGCCCCAAGTCCATAATTTTCACTGATGCATCCTCAGTAATCATAATGTTATCAGATTTAATATCACGATGCACCAACCCATTCTCATTAATACATTGCAAACCTTCAGCTGTCTGGCGCGTAATTTCCAATGCCTCCTCTTCACAAAGCGCCCCGCTTTCAGCAATATAACCCAAAAGAGTCTTTCCTCGAAGATACTCAAGAACCATATACATTCCCTGATATTCTCCTTCTGTCAATTCTCCAACATCATAAGCCCGCACAACATTAGGATGATTAATCCTGAGAAGAACTGCGGATTCCCTTTGAAACCGCGCACGCGCATCTGCATAATTGGACGGCTTCATTACTTTAATTGCAACTTCTAAATTATCAGTTTCTCTTCTGCCCTTTACAACAATCCCCATGGCGCCCTGGCCCAACACTTTTTCCAAACGATAGCCAGGAACTGCCAGCGAAACTTTCTTCTTTCCACCAGATTCTTCAGACAAAGTAATGCCCCCAAAAGTACGCCGAGACCGGGATTTGAACCCGGGTTGCAAGCGCGACAGGCTTGCGTGCTAGG
>DATDPK010000022.1:0-7907 GCA_035292785.1 Candidatus Nanoarchaeia archaeon | reverse complement strand
ATGGTGTTAAGATTGAGCTTGATATTGATGCGAGTTATCAAAAAGGGGATCAAAGTGTTGATTCTTATTTGAAGCAGACTGCTATTGCTAATCCTCACGCGACTATTGTTTACACGAATCCTAAGGCAGAGCAGTTGGTTTTCCCTCGTGCAACCGATAAATTGCCAAAAGAGCCTAAGGAGATTAAGCCTCACCCGTATGGTGTTGAGCTTGGAATTATGCTGAAGATGTTGAAGAATTCAGAGTGCAGGACTTTGCAGAGTTTCTTGACAAATGAGTTTAGCAGGGTTGGTCCTGGCACTGCCAAGGAGATTTGCGATAAGGCTGGCTTGTTTACGAATATGAAGCCTGGTGAGTTGCAGTTGCCTCACGTTGAGAAGTTGATTGAAGCAATCAAGAATACGAAGATTATTGCTCCGAGTCCTGATTGTATTGTTCCGATTGGCGAGGATTTGCTTGAGAAGGGTTTGCGCAAGGAGATTAGCGCTGAGTTTTACACTGCAGTTTCTCGTTCTCCTGATGTTTACAGGGGTATTCCTTTCGTCATTGAAGTCGCGCTTGCTTATGGCGGCCAGCAGCCTTTGGAAGAGTCTGCCAAGTTGTTGAGGTTTGCGAACAGGGTTCCTTTGTTGTACCAGCAGGGTTCTTGTGCGAGTACAAAGTCTGTTATTCAGACTAATTGGAGGCCTTATGGTTTGAATCAAAGCCAGAGTGCTTTGCCTGTTGGTCCTTTGACTATTGCAATTTCTCTTGTTTCTGTCTGGCCTCCTTTTACTTCTGAGGCAAAGGAAGCTATTGCTCATTATCCTGAAATTATCAAGGAGATGAAATTGGCATTGCAGGAAGCTGGCAGAAGGCTTGGCTCTTATGTCAACAAGAAAAAGCGTGTTGCCAGCCAGCAGGAGAGGGTCAGTATTTTTGAGAATTATATTCCTGAGGTTGCTAGTGCTTTGTCGAAATTGTCCGGTATGGGCAAGGAGAGACTTATTGATGCTATGAAGAAGATGCTTGAGAAGAACAAGGAATATATTCAGGCTCACAAGGAAGCGCATAAGGTTGAGAAGAAGGATAAAAAGGACAAGGAAGAGCAGGTTAAATTGGGTGGTTTTGAAGATGAATAAGAAGCCAAAAGAAGCAATTGAGGATCTTGGAAAGGATTTGGTAAAGGATGTTTTGTCAAATAAGCAGCCGAAGATTGAAGTGCCTATCAGGGCGCTTTCTAATATTACGTTTAACAGGAAAACCGAGACATTGCAGTTGGGCGACAAGATGGCTGAGAGAAATTTCTTCAATGTTGCGCACTCTAAGAAGTTTTTGCAGACTCTTGAAGTTGCTGTTGTAAGCAAGGATTTGTTGGAATTGGGAAAGCACGCTTCGCTTAGGGACGTGTTCTATATGGTTAAGAGAACTATTCCAAACACAAAGGTGAATATTGTTGACGACCAGCCTGAGAGCGATGACGCGATTGAGGATTTGGAGTTGTTGACAGGCCATTCTCGTGAGCAGTTGAATATTAACGCTAACAAAATGGGTTCTGTTGCCGGCCACGTTGTTATTGAGGATAAGGGCGATGAGATTGATTGGAGCAGGATGGGTTCTGGTGGTTGGAGCATTCCTTCTAATGTTGAAGAGATTAAGTTCAAGAAAGTTAAGGCGAAATATGTTATTTATATGGAAAAGCAGGCAGTGTGGGAGAGACTGCACGAGGACAAGTTCTGGGACAAGCACGAATGTATTATTGTTACTTCGCAGGGCCAGACAACAAGGGGAATCAGGAGATTGTTGCAGCGTTTGTCGCAGGAGCACAAGTTGCCAATTTATGTTTTGGCTGATTTTGACCCTTGGGGTTTCTACATTTATTCTGTTTTGAAGTTTGGCTCGATTAATCTTGCTCATATGGCTGAGAGTATGACTTTGAATAGCGCGTGCTTTTTGGGAATTACTGCTGATGATATTGAGAAGTATGGTCTGAAGAAGCACTTGATTGCTTTCAAGGATGTTGACATGAAAAGGATTGAGCAGTTGCAGAATTATGAATGGTTTAAGGACAACAAGCAGTGGCAGCGCCAGTTTAAGCTGATGAAAGCTATGAAGGCAAAGGCCGAAATCCAGGCGCTTAGCAGCCGTGGAATTAGCTTTATTTCTGAAAAGTATCTGCCTGAGAAGATTAAGAATAAGGATTGGATTGATTAAAGCTAAACGGGCCTGGAGGGATTCGAACCCTCGACCTCCTGCTTACTTTTGGGTAATATTCCAATAGAAGGCAGGCGCTCTATCCAAGCTGAGCTACAGGCCCATGGCTAGAACTTCATTTATGGCGCTTTATAAGTTTTACTAGAAAGTGTTTTGCTTTTTCAACATATTAATTAGCCCTGGCGCCAGTAATACTTTATCATCAACTATTAGGTATTTGTATGGTAAATAAACGCTTTCGTTTTCGTTTATCTCTACTTCTATTCCTTGTGCGAATTCCAATTCAGATAATTTTTTGCCGTCAATTATCATTTTTGTGACAATTACTGCTGTGTCTGTGCTCATTTGGTCTTTTCCAAGATTGTAAGCAGGATAAGGCATGTGTTTTGTCAGCTCTTGTTTTGTTCTTGCTTTTGGGGGCTCGTCTCCGAGTATTCCGCCGAAGATGAAGTATTCATACTTTTTCGCGAGTTCTGGTGTTAGTGTTTCTTTTGCTTCCGGGTCAAGTATGCAGGCTTTTGCCAGCTTGAGTTCTTTGATGCTTTTTGGCTCTATTTTGCCCAGGTTTTTCAGTTCAGAACTTTTTGTGTTGGTAAACAGTAGGTTTTCTTTGCCGACAAAGGTAGAAATGTGTGCGTATTCTAGTTTGCACCATTCGTATACTTCTGGTTCAAGGTGTTCTATGACAAAGGTTGGCATTATGTTTTCTTGAATTGGGCTACCGTATCTATCAAATCTACTTGTCCTAGGAACATTGCTCTGCAGCAGTATCTGTCCAGTCCTAATTCGTCAAGAATGTCTTTTTTGCTTTCGCCTTTCTTTGAGCGTTCGTCGTATTCTTCCCAAAGGTGTGCGATTGGTTTTCCGCAGCTCCAGCATCTGATTGGAATTATCATTTTGGTCCTCCTAACGGTATGATTTTTGTCGTTTTGCGCGTGCTTTTCCGTGGCAGTTTGGTTTGTGTGTTTCTTTTCTGCGCACGTCTGCTACTGTCAGCACTCTGTCGTATTCGAGAAATTTTGAGTGTAATTTTTTGTCAAATACTGCTAATGCTTTTGCTATTGCCAGTCTTGCTGCTTCTGCTTGTCCGTTTACGCCGCCGCCGTCTGTCTGGACGTTTATGTCGACTTTTTTGGCGGTTTCTCCTGCGAGCAGTAATGGTTCTTCCATTTTTGCGCGGAATATGTTTTGTGGCATTGATGTTAGCAGTTGGCTGTTTATTCTGACAATTCCTGCTCCTGGCATTAGCGTTGCTCGTGCTACTGCTCTTTTTCGTCTTCCGCTTTCATGTATGACTTTCATAGCTTCCACCTAGTGATTTTAGTAGTGATTGTACTGTTATTGATTTTAGTTTTGGCAGTCTTGATGCGTCTGCATCCTTTATTTTTATGAGCTTTTTGTTTTTGAACTCTTCCGGCACTCCAAGATAGCACATTATTCTTTTGTATGCGTCTATGCCTCTTTGTTGTTTGTGCGGCAGCATTCCTCTCAGCATTCTTTTCACGAATCTGTCCGGCATTCTGCTGTAGAATGGTCCTTTGTTTGGCTGCCCTGTTTTGAATATTAAGTGATAGTATCTTTCTCTTGTTGCAATTGGGTTTCCGCTTATGATTACTCCTTCGCAGTTGAATATGTTTATCGTGTTTCCAAGTAATGATTGCTTGGCCGCAAATGTAGCCATTCTTCCAAAGATTGCATTTTTTGCGTCTATGTTTATTTCTGCCATTTTTATCCCATTATTTTGAGGTCTTTTGTTTTTGGTTTTTGTTTTAACAGTTCTGTTATCGTGATTGCTTTGCCTTTTGCTTGTTCTATTCTTTCTCGTGCTCCTGCGCTGAAGTCCAGCGCTGCCACGACTATGCTGTGCTGTATTGCTCCTGAACCGAGCACTTTTCCAGGCACGACTATTGTTTCGTTTGGTTTTGTGTTGCGTGCTATTCTGCTTATGTTTACAACGCGTCTTTGGCGTGTTGGTTTTTCTAAATCATCAGCTATTCTTTTCCAGAGTGCAGTCTGGGAACTACTGCTTTCTTTTCGCAGGCTCTGTATGAGCTGCTGCAATACTGGATTTGTTGGTCCTGTTCTGTGCATGTTCGTTGTATGCGGGGGAAGGGATTTGAACCCTCGCACCCACTAAGGGACTAGCACCTCAAGCTAGCGCATTTGACCAGGCTCTGCCACCCCCGCAAGGGTTTGGTATGTATCGTTGGATACGTATCTATTGGCTGATTTTCTCTGTAAACTCGTTGATGAGTTCAGTGAAATAGTCAGCTGCACTGGCCAGTATTTCTGCTGGCGTGAGCTGTCCCCATGGTTCTATGTTGAATATGAATGTTGTCGGGTCTTTCTCTATCTTGACTATTTCGTCGTTTACCCCATCGCAGGCTTCGTATAGGTTGTGCTGTTCTATCAGCTTTGCATCTATTTTGCCGTTGTTGAATATTTGCGGCGGGTATTTGTCTTTGAATTGTTCGAAGTCTTTGTGATTGTTGTTTACTTTGATGCTCGGCTTGTATGTGTACCATGCTGTGCACGATGTGAATTTTGTGTGTTCTTTGCCTCTTCCAAGCACTGCTGTTGCTTCAAATTCCAGTTCTTGTCCTTTCAGTAATTTGACTATTGGTGTTTTTGGATGGACTGGTTTTATTTTTGGGTCTTTGCTTTTGAGGTCTTCTGCATAGACCGTGCATGGCCCTTTTGCTTTTAGTGTGAGTTTGACTGAGTTTTTTGCGCTGACTTCATTTGACCCTTTAACTTCGTATCCTTTTAGGTCGGTTGTCAGTGGTATTAGTCCTAATCTGTGCGCCAGCACTTCATCGTATAGTGCGCTGTTGTTTTGTACGAATTCAACGTCTTCTATTGCCATTGTTGGCACTGAGTCAATCATTATTCGTCTTATTGCGTTTGCAAATGCAGGTGTTACTCCTTTTATTAGAAAGGTTGTTCGTCCTGTTTTTTTGTCCTTGTTGATTAATTCTATCATACTCGTCTTCCTCGCTTTCCGCCTTTCTTTTTGCAGCCGCCGTGTGGGATTGGTGTTACGTCTTCTATGATTCCTATTTTGAGCCCCATTCTGCTTAGTGCTCTTATGGCTGCTTGTGCTCCTGGGCCCGGGCTGTGTGGTCCGTTGTGGCCTCCTGGTGCTCTGACTTTGACGTGTATTCCGCCTACGCCTTTTTCCATTGCTGTTTCTGCTGCTTTTTTTGCAGCCATCATTGCTGCTGTTGGCGAACTCTCTAATCTGTCTGCTTTGACCATCATTCCGCCGCTTGCTACTGCAAGGGTTTCTGTTCCTGTGATGTCTGTAATGTGAATTATTGTGTCGTTATATGATGCGTAGATGTGGGCTACTCCCCAGCGTATGTCGCTCATTTGGCTGCCTCCTTTGAAGGAGCTTCAACTTTTTCAGGTGATTTTGCTGCTGCTTTAGGTTTATTCGAATGAGCCCTGAAGTGTTTTCTTGCCGGGGCTTCGGCTTTTGCTTCTCTTGCTATTTTTGAGCTTGGTTTTTGCTTTATGCTTCTCTCAGGATGCTCTGCATTTGCAAGTGTGCTTTTTTGTACGAATGCTATTTGTGATTCTTCTTCCATTGGAACTATGTACCCTGGAGCGTTGATTTTTTTGTCTCCTATTTTTACGTGCTCGTGGACTATGAATTGTCTTGCTTGGATTGGTGTTCGCGCCATTCCTTTGCGGAGGACTAGTGTTTGCAGTCTTCTTTCAAGCAGGTTTTTGATGTTTAAGCCGAGAACGTCGTCTAGTTTTGCGCTTTCAGGCAATAATCCTATGCGTGCGATTTTTTTCAGGAGTTGCTTGCTTTCCAGTTCTGCTTGTGTTCCACTTTCTGCGATGAGTTTTTTTGCCTGGTCTGCAAAGCTTTTGAGTTTGCTTGTGATTTTCCAGAGTTCTGTTTTGTTTTTCAGGCCGTATTCTCTTTTGAGCACTGCTTCTACTTCCATTCGTGCTCTTTGCCACGGGTGTCCTGGCCCGCTGTACTTTCCTCTGAATTTTCTTGGGTCTCCCATTTATGATGCTCCTTTCTTTTTGCCTGATGTCTTGACTCCCATGACTTTTCCTTTGTTTGCTCTGAACTTGCTTCTTGTGCGCTGTCCTCTGACTGGCTGTCCGTGCGCGTGCCTCATTCCTTTGTATGATTTTGTGTATTTCATCATTTTAACGTCGTTTTCTTTGTAGAAGATTAGGTCGTTTGTGATTATGTGTCTGTCTTTTCCTGTTTCCATGTCTTTTCTTCTGTTCATCATCCAGCCAGGTATTCCGTATTTGTCAAGTGATTTGACTATTTCGTCTATTTTTTTGATGTCAGAATCTGGAAGGTTTCCTGTTTTTTGCAGGCCGTCAACATTTGCTACAGTGCATATCGCGTTTGCTAATGGCACACCTACTCCTCTGATGTCTTTTAGCGCGTAAACTATTGCTTTCTGTCCTTTTAGGTCTGTGTTCGCGATTCGAACTAAGTGTTTGAATTCTGCCATTTTTGTATCCATCGGAAATCCACAAAACCCTGTAATGATTGTATGGATTTCCGAGTGTGCTCAAGAACAACTCATGATATCGCCCTTGTTGTTCTTGACAGGTAGAATGAGATATTTCATTCCACCCTAAATACGCTCCATTCGGAACTCGGGCGTTATAGACGATTGGGACAAGGGGTTATTTATAAAGCTTTCTGAATGCACGACATTGTGAGTCTGAGAGAAGAGTCTTACACCTGCGACCGAAGGGAGTCAGCCGATAAAATGCTTCTCGAAGACGAACAAGGAGCGATTTGATCAAACTTTCTAAAAGTTTGAGGGCGACCGCCGGGAATTGAACCCGGGCCAGGGGAGTCACAGTCCCCTACGCTACCGTTACGCCACGGCCGCCATAGAGTTTTATTCAGAATAAAGCGTTTATAAATCTAACCCAGAACTTTTGGTTTTTTTATGAAGTGTCCGATCATGCTTGGGAAAACGTAGCCAAAGACATAGCTTGCTCCCACAAGGGCTGGTGAGTGTGTTGGTGTTGTGAGCTCCATCAGCATTATGAGCTTGTTTGCAAGGACTGCCATCACTCCTACGTTGATGATTGCTATTGCTGGTATGAATATGCTTGCTACGATGTGTTGTTTTTGTTTTAGGTCTTCTATGCTGTGGAGTATGAAGTTGAACATGAATCCAAAGCTCAGTCCTATCACAAGCAGCGTTGAGTATAGTGCTATTCCTTTTAGTATAAGTAAAAATGGTACTAAGACAACAGACAAAATTAAGTTGCCTATGATTGCTACAAATAGTAATACCCAGTAGACTATTGTGCTGAAGTTTCTTGCGATTGGTGATTTTTTTGCTCTTGCGATAATTTTTTCTGTTTCTTCTGCGTCTTCTGGTGTCCATTCTGGGTGTGGTTCGTGTTTCATGGTATTAGCCCGAGTTTTTTGAGAATTCCTGCTGGTTCTGGTTCTTTGTATTCTTGGTTTGTGGTTTTTGCCGCTATTTGTTTTATTATCGTGGTTGTTCTTGATTCTGGATGGCTTTCAATCAAGGTATAGCCGAGTTTTAGCGCTTCTCTCATGCATTTTTCTTCTGGTATTGTTCCGATGATTTGTAAATTTGTCAGTTGGTTGATGTTTTGCGGTGATAGTTCGTATTTGTCATTGTTTGCCCTGTTGATTACAAGTCCTTGAACGTTTAGTATTTTTTTGCGGAGTTTTTGTGTTT
>DATDPK010000021.1:0-6854 GCA_035292785.1 Candidatus Nanoarchaeia archaeon | reverse complement strand
TTCTTGCAAGAGAAGGTTTTAACAAAGTTCTTGTGGGGCATTTTGAGGATGTGGGAAAATGGACGATAATGCTTACGATCCAAAAAATCCAAGAACTTGGAGCACTGTTTGCAGGCCTGAAGAGGCAGAGATTAGTTCTTTCCAAAAAGTTATCAGGCTGGCTGAGGATGTCAAATTTCCTGGCAGGATTCATGTTGCGCACGTGAGCACAATGACAGTTGTTGATGCAATAGCCAATTACGCAGGTCCTTTGCGCTTGAGTTGCGGCGTCACTTTGCATCATGTTGTTTTTGATTACAGCAAGCTTGATGGACTGGATTCTGCTTGGTATAAGTGCAATCCGCCTTTGCGTAGTCCTGAAACGAGGCAGAAATTATTGGAAGCTTTGATTAAGGGGCGGATTCAGATTTTGGAAAGCGATCACGCTCCTCATGCAGTTGAGGACAAACAGAAAAGCACTCCTGCTTCTGGGATTGCTTCAGGTACTGCATGGCCTTATGTTGTAAAATTTTTGCAGAGGGCAGGCATGTCTGAAAGCACTTTGCGTGATGTTGCTTTCAATAACGCGGTTAAGCTTTATGGTCTTGATCTTAAGCCGAGAGACAGTCCTGTTGATTTTGGCGCTTTGGAAAAATTGCAAAAAACTTATCCTTTCGACCCTTTTAAAGAGCTGAAATCATAACTTATATATACATCTCGTGCATTACTCTTTTCTAAGTTCGATATGTTAAACTTTGGAATCAACGGATATGGAAGAAGGAACACATCAACAGTCACCCGAGCACAGAGAGCAGCACGTTCGGGAGGAACAAGCAGTTGTGTTAGACTTCTTGCCGCACGGTTATCCGTTTGATAACAGGCCTTCTCATAAGAAAACGCCTATAGTGCAGGCAATTGGAAAGATTCATTTTACTCTTCTTGAATTAGTGCCAAAGAAAGACATCTTCCTGCAGCCTTTGCAGGAAGTCTATATAGGTGAGGGCAAGAGAGACCAGATTCATCATATTATTGGCCGTTTGCCCTTTGAAAGGCTTACTGCTACTGCCAAGAATGAGCTGGATTTCGTGATAAAGGACATAATTCACAAGGATGAGACGCGTTTTGTTGAGTTTTTCAACAAATCCCAGCCTTTAACGACCCGTATGCACCAATTAGAGCTTATTCCAGGTGTTGGCAAGAAGCATATGTGGGAAATAATTGAAAAGCGTGAAGAAAAGCCGTTCGTTAGCTTGCAGGATGTTAAAGAGCGTGTCAAACTGCTTCCAGACCCTGAGAAAGCGATTATGAAGCGTATTTTGTTGGAAATAACTGGTAAAGAGAAGCATAGAATATTTGTAGAGATGTAACCCTTTATTTCTTGTGGAAAACCAAAGCTTTATAAAAATACTATGCTCTACTCGTATTTATACAACTCTTGGAGGGGATGATTATGCCAGAAGGACGATGCATGAAGTGTAAGAAGCAAGTGCAGATCAAGGATCCGAAGGAAATTACTATGAAGAACGGCATGCGTGCTGTTAAGGGAACTTGCGGTGCTTGTGGAACAAAAGTCTTTAGAATCCTGGGAAAAGCTAAATAAGCTTGTCAGGAACTTTTTATTTTCTTTTTTTAATAAAACTCTACTTTCATAAACTTTAAATACTTCTTTCATATCTGTACTTTATGGGGTGATGTGCATGTATGCACCGCAAAAAAGGATAAAATTGGTTGATACAATTCGAAGCAATATTTTGGATAGCACGCATATTAAGGATAAGGAGCGTGCAAAGCAGATAGCTCGCGAATGGATTAGAAAAGCGCAGGGTTGAAGCTTATGCCTGAAATCGAAAAGGATTTTGACGAAGACGGCGAAGACTGGGAAGAATAATCCGGTCAATTATTTCTGTTGAAAAGGTTTAAATAGTCATTAATTTCTATTAGTTGAAAAAAGAAGGTGTACTAATGCGTCATGTTCCAATAAGCATTCTTGCAATAGTCGCTATTGTTGGCGTTGCCACCTTGCTTTATTCTGTTTTATTGCCTCCTGGTGTTGGTCCTTTGGCAGTCCAGTATGTTCCTTCAGGTCCTTCTGTTGCTGTTTCCAATACTTTTGTCATTCCGAATCTTGCTGTCGGTGAATACATCGGCAATGATTATCCTTCTATTCCTGATGATTTATTGCCTGCTCTTGGCCCGCAGTTTATTGCTGGCAAGGAAACAAGGGCAAATGTTTTCCAGGCAATTATCTTGAGAGACACCACTCCTGGCGGATTTGACGGAGGCTTGATAGAGTTTGGCCGTGATGAAAGAAATCAGGTTAGTGATTTTCTGACTTTCAATGATGTTGTGTTTGGCCTTGACATTGAGTTTTCTCCTGGCTTGGACAGTGAGATAGAAAACGGCGAGGCTGTTGACCTTGAAGGAGAAGATATACAAATTCTTGGTGATACTTATTCAATTGCTGAAATTGAAGTTCAGGGCACGAGAATTTCAATCCGCTTGTTTGGCGGTTTTGGCAGTGTTGACTTGGAAGACAGTAATTTTGGTGATGATACCTTCTATCAGGGCGTTAAGGTTAACCAGCAGAATGTTGATGCAGAAGTTAAGATTCGCGCTGTTGTTTCTGGAAATATGATTAGCATTTATTCAATTGTTTATCGTTTGAACGCGAATTCAATTCTTGGCAGCAAGGTTCAAGTTCCTCCTTTGCATTGCACAAGGCAGTATTTGCAGTATCCTCAGGGCTTGCTTTCTCCTAACTTTGACATTTGTTATGCAGGAATTTCCGGTCCTGCTGCTGCTCCGCCAAGGGCGGGTATTTCCGGCAATATAGTTCAGGTTGACCCTCGTGGTGATGATAAGTATAATTTGGATTTCACAAACACCCGTGGTTTATTGTACGAGATGCCTTTGGCAGATAATGATGGTGGCCTGCATTATGGCAGGGATGACCGTGCATTAATCTTCATAGAAGCTGCTGCTCCTGGCGCGCCTAATATTGATGTTGGCGATTATTTTGTTGTTATGAGCAAGGATGATGTTAATGGCGTGACTAATGTTTTGCGTTATGACCATTTGGATGGCAATGTTGTTTACTTTGAGGATTTGGGTACTGGCTCGCGCTCAGCTACTTTTGACCCTGGCACTGGCGAGGGCCAATTATTGGTTGGCGAGGGCACGTATCGTTTTGTTGTTGGTGCCGGCAATGCTTTGGCTATGGACCAGACGAATAATGGCGCAATCTCTGGCAATGAGGCAAAAGTTATCCTTGCTGGCGGCAGCAAGATTGACCTTGGTCCTGGTTTTGCTTTGAAAGTCATTACTCCTTCAAGGTTGTTTGATGAGCCGATGGGCGATGAGACTACTGACTTTAACATTGTTGGCGGCGCTCAGATTGACTTGAATGTTCCTTCGCCTCAGGTTACTGTTCCTGGTTATGAGTTTAAGCTGGTGAGTGAGGGCGGTGGTGTTAAGAGCGGTTTGACTAAGTACGGTATTTTGTTTACTTGGGATCAGGAAAGTGATGCTGATAGTTTGCAGCTTGTTGTGCCTGGCAGTTATGCTCGTCCTGCAAAGGGCGGCGCTCAGGGCGGTGTTTACATTACTCTTGAGCGTCCTAAGCTTATGAAGCCTACTCAGGCCCCTCCTGCCCAGTGTGGCAACAAGATTAAGGAGGCTGGTGAGTTCTGCGACCCTCCTGGTAGTTTGTGTGTTGGTCCTGGTGCTTTTGAGCGCGGTTTGTGTTCAAATGACTGTAAGACGTGCATTATCAAGCCAAGGGCTCAGTGTGGCAATAGTTTGCTTGAGAATGGTGAAGAGTGCGAGAATAGTGCTGATTGTCCTGCTGGCTTTGGCTGTCAGGGCTGCAAGTGTGTTCCTGTTGCTCCTGTTTGCGGAAATATGCGTCTTGAGCCTGGTGAGCAGTGTGAGGTCAGTGCTGATTGCGGTGTTGGTTTTATGTGCAGTAATTGTGCCTGCACGCCTCCTGTTGTAGAAGTTCCTGCTAAGCCTCCGAATATTTTTGCTCGTTTCTTTGCTTGGTTGGCAAGGTTGTTTGGCGCTTAGAATTAGCCGCTGATTATGCCGTAGCCGATTAATCTCCATCTTTGGCCTACGTTTCTGCTCATTGTTACTCTTGCGCCTTTTTCAGCGCATACAGGCCTTCGTAATGTGCATTTGATTAAATTCTTTCCAAGTTCTTTTACTGCGCCTACTGTTGCTGCTGCGTTGACGTTCAGCATTAGCAGTTCTCCTAGTTTTATCGGCTCTACAACTAATTTATCCTTTGAGCCGACTACTCTTTCAAGCAAATGTGTTTCGAGTTGTATTTCGTACCATACTTTTGGGAGTTTGCCTGGGTTTCCTGCAAGGCTTCCCACGAGTTTGTCGCTTTTGACCACGCTTGGGTCTAAGTTCGTAAGTATTGCTATGCTTCCGCCTGGCAGTGCTTCTTTTACTTTTTCTCCGCCTGTCATTACTGAGATTATTGTTGATTTTAGCGGCTTCCAGATTTTCTTGTTTTGCTCTTCAACTTCGTATCCTGGAAGTATTTCTATTTCAGCGCCTTCCACCAGTTTGCCTTGTTTTAGTGAGCCTCCAATTATTCCGCCCACCATTTTTTCCGGTTCTGTGCCTGGCTTGTTTATGTCAAAGCTTCTCGCTACGAACATTAATGGTTCTGCTGTCTGGTCTCTTTTTGGCGTTTTGAAGTTTTCTTCTATTGTTTTTATGAGCGTGTCGAGGTTTATTGAGTGGATTGCGCTCATTGGTATTATTGGCGCGTTTTCAAATTTTGTTCCTTTGAGAAATTCTTTTATTTCTGCATAATTTTTCTTTGCCTGTTCTTCTTTCACAAGGTCTATTTTGTTTTGGATGATGATTAAGTTGTCAATGCCGATGATTTCCAGTGCCTGCAAATGTTCTCTTGTCTGCGGTTGCGGGCAGGTTTCTGCTGCTGATACTAAAAGTAAAGCGCCGTCCATTATGTTTGCTCCGCAGAGCATTGTTGCCATCAGGCTTTCGTGTCCTGGTGCGTCAACAAGTGATATTTTGCGTAAAAACTCTGCTTCTCCTCCGCATTTTTCGCAGGTCGGCTTTGCTCCGTACGCATCTGCTCCTTCGCATTTTTTGCATTTGTAGAATGAAACGTCTGCATACCCTAATCTTATAGTAATTCCTCTTTTGATTTCTTCAGAATGCGTGTCTGTCCATTTGCCTGATAATGATTGAACTAGTGTTGTTTTGCCGTGGTCTACGTGGCCTATCATTCCTACGTTGATTTCCGGCTGTATGCCTGGCTGTTTTGTTTCTTCCTTTGGTGTTTCCTTTTTCTTCCTAGCCATTAATCGTCTGAACTAAGAAATGGTTTATAAATGTTTACCCCTGTATCAATCTCGTAATCCACTCTATTGCCTGCCTTAATTTCTTCTGGTTTACTGCTTCAACGTTTAATCTTACTAAATTCTCTGTCTTGCTTAATCTTAGGTTAAACCAGTAGTCTCCTGCGTCAAAGCTTATTCCGTCTATTCTGTGCTCTACTTGTTTCTTGTACGCCTGCTCAACTCTTTTAATTGCTGTATCCTTGTCTTTTACTTTGTAGTTTATTTCTTCTGATGTTGCGTATTTGTCAAACGGCTTGATTAGCTCGCTCATTTTTTTGCCTGATTGTGACAGCACTGAGAGCATCATTAATGCTCCTATGTCTCCTGAGTCAGCATTCTTGAATTTTTTGAAGTAAAAGTGTCCTGTGATTTCTCCTGCAAGTATTCCTTTGTGTTTTTGCATTGTGAGCGGTATTTCTGTATGTCCTATTCTGCTCGGGTATGCCTTGCACCCCATTTCCTGCATTTTTTCCCTGACTATCCTGCTGCTGTTTACTGTGTAAATCATTGCTTGCCCTTTTTTCATCTCGTGCTGTGCAAACAGGATTAGTGCGTATTCTGACCTTACTCTTCTTCCTTTTTCGTCTACAAAAAATACCCTGTCGCAGTCTCCGTCGTACGCTATTCCCAAATCATATTTTCCCTTGACAACTTCTTTTTGTAAATCAGCAGTGTTTTCAGGTATTGCTGGGTTTGGTATGTGGTTTGGGAATGTGCCGTCCATTTCTCCGTAAAGAAGTTTGTATTTTATCGGCAGTCCTTTCAATAACGAGGGTACAACGTATCCTGCCATTCCGTTTCCGCAGTCTATCAGTATGCGTAATGCTTTGTATTTTCCGTTTACCAGTTTTCTTACGTATTTTACATACTCTGGCAAAATATTCTTGGCATTTACTTTACCTCTTTTTTTGGGCTCTTTGAAATGGCACGCAAGAGTTAATTTCTCTATTTGTTGCAGCCCGTTATGCTGTCCTATTTCATCTACTCCTTTTGCTGTGATTTTTATTCCGTTGTATTCTTTTGGATTGTGCGATGCTGTTATCATTAGTGAGTGCATTTTTTGTGCTGCGTAATAGCTCATTGGCGTGCTGCAGTAGTTTATGTCTGTTACATTGCATCCTTGGTCTGTTATTCCGTAAATCAGTGATTTTTTCAAGGACAACGAGCTTGTCCTGCAGTCTCTTCCAACCAATATTTGTTTTGCTTTCAGAAATTGTGTTATTGCCCTTCCTGCTTTATACGCGAGCTCTTCATTTATTTCTGTCGGGTATATTCCTCTTATGTCGTATCCTGTGAAAGCGCCCATTTTTAGTGTTCTCTTTCTCCTAAATGGTGGCACGTGCTGTCCATTATGCCGTATACTGTTGCTCCTTCTGGGCATTTTTCGTGAGGTCCTATCAGCACTGTTTTTTTGCCTTTGTGGGAAATTAACAGCATTCCTTGGCTTTCTTCGCCGTTTACGAGTTCTGGCTCTATATTGCACAGCACTACAAC
>DATDPK010000020.1:0-4042 GCA_035292785.1 Candidatus Nanoarchaeia archaeon | reverse complement strand
TAAAAACCACTCACCTCTAAGGTAAAAGAAGGGGTGTTTCTTTATATATTTTGTGGTAAAAAGTGAATTATTTTCTATATAAATAATAAGTAGTGAAAACCTTAAATAGAAGCTCTCAATACCGTCGATTATGGGAGTGGTTAACGTATTTTACAAGGATAGCATGCCTCCGGTTGTATCACGGGTAATTGAACACGACGGAAAATTCTATGAGATAAATTTTGGAACGCACTACCACCCGAACCATATAGCAATACTAGAACAAATACCGCCGGAAAAAATAGATAGAACAGAGCCAGTGCACGGCAGGCCAAGCGAGATAGAACTTGTGCTTATGAAAGAACTGAGCGAAAGAGCTGGAAAAATAATGGTGCCAATGCTGGTACAAGTCAGAGATTACCAGCCACGCCCAAATGTGTCATAAAGTTTTTATTCTACAAAAAAATTGCAAGAACAATGCCAGAACCAATAGTTCTTGAGTTCATAGCGGCAAACGGAGCAAAACATTACTTTATTGGCTCTTCTGAAGAAACAATAATAGCGGATGTGAAAGAACATTTCAAATATCTAAACTCAGAACAACCAAATTCCGTACCACTTGAAGTTGCTCAAGGACTCGTATTTTACAGGCAAGGATATGAAGCAGTAAAGAAACATGGCTGCTCATCATTCAAGCTCGGCGGGCTGGCAGAACTTGTAGAAAGCAGATAACTAAATCTTAGTCAAACTGAAGAAAAGTTTATATAGACGAGCTTATCGACGATAATTATGCCAAGAATTCAAACAGCTCCGAGAAAAAGACGCGCAGCAGAGAAGCCATTGGAAGTAAGAATACTGCGAAATATATGCCATATAGAGACGCCGGACAGAGTAAGACTCTGGTGCAGAGTAGCGCTCATAACTCCTCCTGAAAATGAACCAATATCAATTCCTGGAATGATTCGAGGATATAGTGCTGATCCACGCGAAGTCCAAGAAAACTTTACAATTTATTACGGAAGAGACCATAATGTTAAGTTTAATGTTATGTTAGAAAGGCCCCAACAAATAACAGGACCTCAATTGGTTGTTGGCCAGGATATATACTCAGTATGTTCAGATAAATACCACTTCCACCCCAAACCGTGGGATAACGCCTTCTTAGAAACAAAGAAATTTCCTGATGCTGAAAAAATGTGGGAATACATAGCAGAAGAAATAAGAAAATCTAAATCTTAGTCAAAATCTCGACTTTATCTCCGACATATAACGTTTTTTCAAAAACAGCAACCATACCCTTGTTCCTTTCTATTAAAGGAGGATAAGGATGAAGCATACCAAGGCGAAGCATCTCGTTCAATGCAAGATTAGTCTTGCCCAAGCCGAATTGCTTTACTAACCATCGTTTTGTGAAAGGCAAAGTGTTGTAATTGACTTCAATAAATTGCAGGATTTCCCTTGCATAAACAGAACGCACAGGCTTTTTTCCAACCAAAGAAAAAAGATTTGCCTGCTCAGCTTCGTAAATCATTCCAGCGCCGTTTGTAGCGAATGGCTCGATTGCGATAATCTGATCGCCCTGCAAAGCCCTATCATCCTTTGTATCAAAATTAGGAATAGACGGCTGGTCGTGAATAACCCAGGGAGAAATACCGTGGCCAGACAAATTTCTCACAGGAACAAGACCGTACTTCTCAATAGTTTCCTGAATAACCCTGCCAATCTCTCCCAAAGTTGCGCCGATTTTTACAACCTTAATCGCATTATTCAACGCTTCCTCAGACGCTTTCAAAATATCCTTGTATTTGCCTGACAAATCAACACTTGTTGCATTGTCGCCAACACAACCATCAATATGAGCGCCGACATCAAGGCAGACAAGATTATTGTCAAAAACAGAATTATCATCATCACTTGGAGTGGAATGCGCAGCAACAGCATCAAGACCCATTTGAGAAGGCCAGGCAGGCTTTGCGCCCAAATCAATAATCTTCTGGTCAATCTTGTCGCAGACCTCGCGAATGACAGCGCCGTTCTTGATTAAATTCCTGCCATACTCCAAAGCTTCTGCAGCAATCTTTCCTGCTTTTCTCCACTTATCCAAATCTTCCATAAATTGAAGAAACAGATAACTGGTTAAAAAACTTATGGAATCTCGACAAGAACAGAAACGTCAACCAATCTTGCCCTGTTTGGAACAGCCATACACCAGACATAAACAGGAAAAGGCAAATCCTTACCAAAAAACATCTTAATTCCTGCCTCGAGCTTCTTGTTTTTCATACCGTGAGACCGCTCAACACAGAATGAAACAGAACCAAAATTAGTTCCAGTGACGTATTCTTCTGCACGCCATTCAACAGGAGCTACAGCATCCATAGAAACATCATCATCTTTTGATATTTTTGCGTGGCAATAATATCTTCTCAAACCAGGAACAACCTTGGACATAACCCTTGCAAAAACCATATCCATCAAATCATCACAAAAAAAGTTCTGGAAAGGCACCGCACTAGACGCTGTTCGCGCCATCAAAGAAGAGCCATTTGGATAAATCGTTATGTCATTTGAACCTCGAACAGCCCTTTCTTTCATACCAATCCTGTATTCATTTGAACTCGGCCTGCAATGAACAAGAGCATAACTCTCCCTTGGGTCTTTATCAATAATGACCTGCACGCCATCAGGAACAAAAACGCTTTCCAAATAATCAGCCCCTCTTCTTCCAAGCATAAGAACCCTGCTTTCGTGCGACAATACCTCATCAATACTTTGAGAAGCAGCACCACCCACATCAAAACAAACATTACTGCCAACACGCTTAACAGAAGAACAAAATTCAGCAACCTTTTCAGAAGGAAGCTGAACTATCTTCGGATCGCCATTTACAGGCTTTCCAAACATCTTATACAAGCATAATTGAAAATCAAACAAACCGTCATATTCCATAGAATATGGCGGCAAAATCAATAGAATAAAAAGATTGTGTTTAGTACACAATCATAATCAAAACTCTTGTAACCCAGTCAAAACGGATTTTCCAAGGGTCTGGAGTAGGGTTATTATCACCCTTCAATATTGCATACCAGCCTTCCTCATCAGTGCCAATTTCAATGACTCTGTGAACAATGCTGAAGCCCAGAGGACTATCATAGCTGATAACGTCACCGACGTGAATATCATTCTGGCTTGTAGGGTATGCCTGAATCAGGTGCGAGCCTGCATCAAATACAGGGTCCATACTGTTTGTGTCTGCCAATATAGCCCACTGAGGGTTATTGACGTGAATGAACACGCCATCAGGCCTCATTTCTATCTGAGATTCCTTAACCCAGTCAAAAGGCGAAATTCGCTCTACAGGACCATCAGCACCAGGCTGTTGAGGCGTTGAAGTCAAAATGGTGTCAGTTTCAGGCTCTGCCAACTGGACAGACTGAAAGTTCAAACCACGGCTTGTAACAGTATAAGTCTCTGCTGACAAAGCGTCAGAAGGCAGATTCAAACCTAACAAACCGCCAATTCCTAGACCAGCTGCGAATACAGCCAGCGTCAATAATGTGAACAAATATTTCATTTTAGTTGCCACCCCTTGTGTCATCTCTGTAGGGTAGTTATGAGAAGTTCTGATATATAAATGTTTCGGTTATTAGCTACTACACAGTGACAAATATAAAGAATTGTTTTCTATATGGAAGATTATTTGGGCCTATACCCGGACAAACTCCTTGCAACCAGGGCTGCAAGCTCTTGAGGGTTGTATGGCTGTTCTTCAGATTGAGAATCTCCAATCCCTACATCAGCAAGCCCGCCTTCGCAAAAGGGGTATGCTGAAACAGAGATTATATTTCCCTCTTTATTCCCCTCCGAGGAAGCCAAAAACTTAGCTGCCATTTTCTGCCTTCTGGTCATGCCTTCACGAATTTTCAAAGTTGAAGGTACATAAGCCCTGAATTTTTCATTCAATGGGCCTTTGCTGATTGCATTCCTAATCATTTCCTCCAGTTCTGCCTCACTGGCGGAATTTATCTTATTAATTTCTTCTCCTTCTGACAAAATCAAAATT
>DATDPK010000019.1:0-7849 GCA_035292785.1 Candidatus Nanoarchaeia archaeon | reverse complement strand
CATCACAATAAAGAATATATACGCTGCCGTTGTTGTGAGTTCGGGGTGGAGCAGAAGCGTTTGACAGCGGTGAAAGTCTGGATTGCTGATTTTGATAATTGTACTTTTGTTCAGAAGGAGGACGCGCCAAGTGTGGCTGTCTTGTTGGACGGAAGAGAGGTTTCAAGAGTAAGCATAATGGGAACAGTTATTGCCAGCGACCCTCTTTTGGTGGATGATGGAACAGGAATTATTTCTGTTCGTTCTTTTGATAAGCCTTTTCTGGCCGGGCTTGGTTCTTTTGTTTTGGTTATCGGCCGTTTGCGTGATTATTTGGGTGAAAAATATGTTGCAGGTGAGATTGTAAAGCAGGTTGATGCCGGGTGGTTGGAGGTTAGAAAGCGCGAGCTTCCTTTTTCTGTGCGTGTTGTTGAAAAGATTGAAGCTCCAAACAGCAATAATGTGCTGGGCATTGTGCGTTCTTTGGACTCAGGTGATGGTGCTGATTTTGATTCTGTTGTTTCTAAAATTGGCCCTTCTGGCGAGGAAATGGTTGTGCGCTTGCTTGCGTTGGGCGAATTGTTCGAGACTCGTCCTGGAAGGTTGAAGGTTTTAGAATAAGGCAGGCGTAAAGAATACTTCTATTATTGCTGCTATGAACAGCACTAAAACGCTCAGCAGCACCAGGTCCGATACGTCCAGTAATATTTTCTCGAATTTTCCTGTGCCGAAATCGTGTTTCACAAGCGCCATCGAGAGTATTCCTCCTGCCAGCCCTGCTATCACATATGCAAATATTTCAGGCACTCCATGGATTGCATATCTTAGTATGCTTAGCGAGCTGACATAAAGGTAAGCTCCTGCTTTTTGCAGTCCTGCCAGTCCTGCAAATTGAGCCATGTGCGACCGGATGAAATTGCCTGCCGCTGCTCCTATGACGCTTGCATTCCATACAAGTATGAATATTGCTCCGCTGCCGTAGAGGAAGCTGAAGAGTATGCAGAATATGAGGACTTTTATGTTGTTCAGGAAGATTTTGCTCAGTAGCGCTGTTTGTGTAATGCTTCCTGTTACGTGCTGGTTAAGGTTTGTTATTGTTTGTGTCTGCACTCTGAACAGGTTGTTCGTCATCTCAACTGGCAGAATTATGTACCACAGGGTAAAAGCAAAGGCAGCTCCCAAAAACAATGTTAAAAAGAAAATCATTGCCGGTGCGTGTTCGCGCACCATTGATTTTTTCTCAAGATGCTCCATGTCTTTTGTCTCTTCATATTTCAATGTATGATACATCAGCGGCAGTGCTGCAAGTGACGTTAGAAAAACCATCACCATGCTGCTTTGTTCTTCAAATATCCAGTTTGACAAAAAAATTGCAAGTGTGCAGTATGCCATGCCGAGTAGAAATACCAGCATCGGGTTCTTTTCCGCACGTGGCGGGTTTAGCAGGGATTCGAGCACCATCTTTTTGGTGTTTAACGAATTGGGGTCTTTATATACTTTTTGTGTTGCCAAAACATTTATAAAAGGCCGTGAGTTTTACCGTCGATATGGAATATGAACAGCTGTTGAAAAGGGCTCGTGAGCGCCTTCCTGAAAGTGTTTTTGAAAAGGAGCGTTTTGAAATTCCAAAAGTTCGCGGGCATCTTGAGGGAAACAAGACTGTTGTCACTAATTTTTCGCAGATAGCAGGCACTTTGAGAAGGCCTATTGACCATTTGTTGAAGTATGTGCTAAAGGAGCTTGCTACGCCTGGTGAGATTTTAAGGTCTGGCTTGCTTGTGCTTGGCTCCAAGATTCCCGCTTCGCGTATTAATGACAAGATTAAGCAGTATGCTCACGAGTTTGTTTTGTGCCCTGATTGCGGCAAGCCTGATACTGAAATTAAGAAGGAAGGTAATTTTAGTTCTTTGAAATGTTCTGCTTGCGGAAGTAAACACCCTGTGAAATCGAAAATATGACGTTAGTTGTTAAAGTGCATCATAAGGAAGACAGGACGATTGTTGCTGCTGTAGATGAAAATCTTATTGGTAAATTAATCGAGGAGAATGGCAGGCAGCTTGACTTGCGCAGTGATTTTTATAAGGGGAAAACTGTTGCTTTGGAAGAGGCCGGTGATTTGATAAGGAATGCTGATTCTGTTAATTTGGTTGGGACAGAGGCAGTTGAGCTTGGCTTGAAAGAGGGTGTTATTCAGAAAGAGAATGTCATCACAATAGGCGGAGTTCCTTATGCGCAGGCTTTGCTCGTACACGATTAGTCAAGCACTGTGTGTTTGGAAAAATTTCCGCGTTCCGCGGTTTTCTTTTTGCGCAATTCATTGACTTTGTCAAAACCGCCGTATTGTTCTGAAATGGCGTGAATAACTTCAAGAATGTCTCCTAATTCTTCTGCAGAGGGTTTTAGTTTGTATTCGTGTGCTTCTTCTATCAATTTCATTGTCAGCAAATGTTTGAACTCTTCTTCATTGGCCGTGTGCGTTTTGGGATTTTCACCTTTTGCCTTCATTATTTCCGGTATTTTGTCGCGTATTAGTTTCATAACAGCCTCCTGTTTTCAAAGAAGTTTTTCACCGGCAGGAATAATGGTTGCGGTAATTCATTGGGTGAAAACCATTTTATTTCTGAAACTGATGAATCGTTTATCCTGGCTTCTCCGCCGGCATACTCGGCTTCAACAAACAAAGTTATATAATGTTTTTTTTCAGAATGCATGATGTCGTTTGTGACTCCAACCACTTTGGCGTTTTTAATCTCGACATTTGCTTCTTCCTTTGCTTCGCGTTCAGCGGTTTGTTCAGGTGTTTCGCCATATTCCATGTGCCCGCCGGGAAAGCACCACGTCCCTTCTCCATGCGCACCCTTGCGCAGCTGCAAAAGCACTTTTCCTTCTCTTTTAATCATGACGCCAACTCCAACTCCAGGTCTCATCCAAACCACGCTCCTAATCCTGTTTGTTTTTCCGGGTCTTTGCCGAATACTCCTTCTATTCTGTGCTTTAGAAGTTCTATTGTTTGCTGAAGATAGGCTGATACATTGTATTTTTTTGCCAGCGAGATTGTTGGCTCAAGATATTTGACGATTGAGCCTTCTGATATTGTGAAGATTATTTTTCCGTTGCACTCGCTGCATTTGCCTGCGAGTGGCGGTCTTCTGAATTTTTCATTGCAGGCAACGCATCTGAATTCTTGTGTGCTGAATTTTCTTAGTGTTCCTTTTGTGTCTTTCAGGAAGTGTTTTTCTATTACGAGTGTTGCTACTTCTGTTGCCTCTACGCTTCTTAGTTTTTCGGCTATGTCCATCTGGCCTCTTAGTTTTTCCTCCATTGATGGGAGTGTTTTGTAGGCGCTGCAGCGTACTGTATGATTGATGTTTGTCGTGTCGTGGGTGAATCCCATTTTTTCGTATTGCTCTGGCTTGCCCAGGACGTTTTTTATTTGTTTGATTTTTATCTCCCAGGGTTGTTTGTATTGTAGTGCTGCTTCGTATAGTTCAAGCGGGTATTGCCAGGCTATGTCAAGGTCAAAGACCATATCGTCTACTTCGCTCGGAGTCAGTATGCTTGTTAGGACAAGCGGGGTGTCCATTGTTGAGCCTCTGTTTCCTGGCAGGTATTCTTTGCTGAAGTTCAGGAATGCGTCCATCAGTAATATTACGCACGCCTCGTCTCCGTCGCAGTCTCGTCTTGTTGCTGCGTGGAGTAGCGGGTGTGCAAAAAGGCCTTGTGTTTTGCTGAACCCTATTATTCTGCTTACGATTCCTGCGCTTGTGTGCGGGGCTAACATTACCGTTAGGTGCCCGACAAGTTCTTTTGTTGTCTTGATGTTGTAGAATGAGGGCAGCTTGTAGAAGTGAACCAGTAGGTCGTCGATGTATTTTGCTATGTTTATCAGGACTTTGTCTGCGCCTGCATCCTGGCTTTCATCGCAGCTTGGAAGTATTATGTCTTGTGGCTTTAATTCAAGTATTTGGTCTTCGCTTGTTAGTTCTTTTTCAAATGCATCGGTTGTGTATCCGAGCTCTTTTAATCGTTCAATGCTTGTTCCGATTTCAACTGGCTTGAAGTGTGTTATTGGCAGTTGTGTCATGTCATATCTTGTTGTTCCGTCTTTGTAGACGTGTATGTCGTATTTTGCGCGCAGGATTCCTTTTGCAAGGTGTTCTGGCACGTGGTTCTTGTTGCTTGTTCCTCTTACGCCTTTGATTAAGTCAGGGTATTGCGATATCCCTAATTGTTTGAGTACGCTGTCAAAATAGTGTTTTATTGGAATTGTGCGTTTTGTGTACGCCATATTTTCTTCGTGCTGCGCGCAGGTTTTCGTTTCTTGCAGCCCGCATTTTGCGCATTTCCATTTTTGCTTTGTTGTCTTGCCGCATACTTCGCAGGCAGGGAATATTGTTTCTGCCGAGCAGGATTCGCAGTGGTAGGTTGGAAATTCTGCTGTTACTTTGCCTGCTTCAAGGGCTGATTGGAAGCTTCTGAGCCTTCCCCCTTCGTCGCCTATTGGAAACAGGGCGTGCGGAGAGCCTGTCAGTTCTCTTTGTTTTGCCTTTTCAGGTCTTCCCATTCGCGTGCCGATGAATGTTCCGCTTTTGTCTCTGAGTGGTATTGGGGAGAATTCTGAAATTATTTGCAGTATTGTTTTATCCGGCACAAGGTTGCTGGCGTATTTGCTTGGTTTTGCTTCTGTTAATGAGAATATGGCTGCAAGTATCAGTGCTTGTTCTTTTTCAATTACAACATATTCATTGTTTATGAATAAGTGCGGCAGCCCTATTAGCTCAAGTGTTCTTTTTGCATCATCTTTTTCCAGGACGATTTTTTGTATGCCGTGTTCGTTTGTGTGTATTTTTGCCGTGTCAAGCCAGGTAAGCAGTTGAATGAATTGTTCTTGGCTCAGCAGGTTCCAATGCGCGGTGTATGCTGGATGTAGTGGAACATTGATTGCTGCGCTGATGAGGAGTGCTTGTGCTGCATTTGGCGTGTTCGCAAGAGGTTTTGTTAAATATGCTTGTAAGAGCTCTGTTGGAATTCCTGTTTTTTCAGACAGCGTTGCATAATCCGCGTTTTTCTCTGCCAGCATTTTGTTTGCTTCTTGTGCCCACCATTCTGGACAATATCCTGCTGGCACAAGCGGCTGCGCTCTGTTGTAGAAATCTCCATACGCTATCAGTATGTCTCCTAAGAACAGGATTTCTTGTATTTCTGGCTGATATTTCTTCGCTTCATCAAGCGTGTTAAGCAGTATTACACTTCCGTTTTTCAGTTTGACTGTTGGTCCTTCAAGTGAGTCGCAGCTCGTCATGCTTGCTGCTTTGCCCGGCCTTTCTGTTTTTAGTTGTGTTCCTGTTGCGATATATTGGTTTAGTATGTACATTGTTGCTGGGTGCATGCTTTGTGCTGAAAAGCCGCTGGTTCTGTTTCTTCCATATCGGAGTCTGAATCCTCCTGGCCTGAGCGGTGCTCCGAGCACTGGTCTGCCTGCAACCAGGTCCGCGATGTAAGTATAATCCGGGCTGATTTTTGCGCTGCTCTTCGCAACTGTTTTTTTCGCCTTTGACTTTTTTTGTATCTCGAGAAATTGCTCGAGAAAGTTCCAGTTTTCAAGGTTGAATTCTTTTCCCCATATGCCGAGCTGTTTCCAGAGTTTTGGTGCTTTTAGTGGTATGCAGCTGCTTAGGACGAGGCAGTATCCGCTTCTTATTTTGTTTGTTGGTGTTCGTGGCAGGTCTTTGTAATTGCTGACTTCTATTTTTTCGCTTGGGTCTCCGCTTATTTCTACAGGCAGGTTTTTCATGAGGAATTCGAGTTCTGCTTCGCTTGGGAAGTATTGCAGGTTGGTGACTCTTTCGTGATAGTCTTGAAGTTCTGTTGCTGCTCTTTTTATTTCATCGGGTTGGGCGTCGTATGCGTCATAGCCCATTATTTTGCGCACGTAATCTGTTATGATGACGCTGACTCCTGCCGCTGTTCCTCCTGCGTTTCTGATTGGCCCTGCGAAATTTATGCAGACGTAGTCTTTGCCGTCCATGCGTTTTTTTATGTCTATGTTCACAATTCCGTCGAGGGGTGAGCTCACAACACCCACTGTCACATATGCAAAACCTGTTCTTATTCCTATTTCGAGCGCTTCTTTTTTGTCCTTGAACTTGCAGAATTTTTCCTGTGCTATTTCTTCTGCTATTTTTAATGCTACGCGCCAGTCCAGTGAGCCGTATTGTTTTTCTAACTCTATTATTCTTTCCACGACTCCGCTGTTCACAATGTTCGGCACTAGTACAGATACCAATCCTACGACTCTTTGTGCCATGTTTTCTGCGATCGAGACTTCTACTTTTGTGTCGGGGTCGTAGCCTTTTGCTTTTGCCAGTGCTGCTAATTGGTGTGATTTTAGCATGCTGCTTTTCAGGTTTTCAAAGTATTTGCTGATAGTTTCGCTTGTCATTCTAAAACTCCATTAGTGTTATTTGGCGCGTCTGCAGGTTGATAACCGGCACAACACCTGGATCTGGTTCGTGTCCTACTCTTTCTTGGAATTCTGTTTTTCTTTGGAAGCAGCTTGCGCTTATTATTGAAATTCCGCGGTATTGTGTTGTTCCTGCTTTGTGAATGTGTCCTGCTACGAACAGGTCTGGTATTTGTTCTATCACCAATGGGTCCTGGTGTGCGTCAGGTATGTAGAGCGTGCTTGTGTGTTGTGGTGCAAGGTGTCTTCTTTGCAGTAAAAATTTCATTATTAATGGCGCTCTGTCGGAGAGGTGTTTTCCGCTGTTCTTGATTGATGGAACCATTTCTCCATAGTCATCAAAGCTGTATCCGTGGTACATCAGCACGTTTATTCCTGGAAAGTCTTTTGTTGAGTGTATGTTGAGAACGCAGGGATTGCACACTAAAACGGCATTTGGCAGCTCCCATAGTGCTTTTGCATAATCTTTTGATAGTTTTGGCTGTGGTTCTGAGATTCTGCTCGCATCGTGGTTTCCAGGGCAGATTATGAGTGTTTTATCTTTTGAGAGTTGGCTTAGAAGTCTGGCGCATTCCTTGTATTGTTCTCTTATGTCTGTTATGCTTAATTCTTTTTCTTGTTGCGGGTAAATTCCTACTCCGTCCACCACGTCTCCGCAGATAAAGATGTATTTTGTTTTTGAGGCGATTTCTTTTTGTTTTTCATCGCCGAATTGCCCGTTTGTCCATTTGATGAAGTTGGCAAATTTTTCGTGTTCAAAGTTTGCCGAGCCCGCGTGTATGCAGGATAGAACTGCCGCATATGCTTCATCCGGTGTTTTCTTTGATTCTGAATGCGGTACATCCGGGTGTATTATTGAATTGGCGAAGATAATGCCGTCTGCGGGCGTTCCAGTGACTCCTATTATCTCATCAAACACCAGGTCTTGTCCTATTGAGTATATTTCTGGTTTTGTTTTGTTTATAAGGACTTTTATTGTGCCTGTTGTATCTTCCAATGTCAGTATTATGTTCTCGTTTTTTGTGGTTTGCTTGTCAAGGATTATTCCAATTACCGATGTTGCTTCCCTGTCTCTTTTGAATTTTAGTCTTGACATTGAAGTTAGGTTTTGCAGTTCCTGTCTTTGCCTCAGCATTTTTTCTATGGCCCTGTAGCGCGCATTGAAATAATCTATGAAATCCTGCACTGTTCTTTTTTTTGGTTTTTCATTGTACTCCCATACGATTTTTACTGAGGGCTCATTTGCAGAACTTGAAAGTGTTGGTATTTCTCCTTTTTCAGTTAGTGATTTGTGCCATTCTTCAACAACCGCTGGCTGGTTTAATTTTTCCAGAAGTTCTTTATTTACCAGAATTTTCTTTTTCAGTAGTATGCTTACTATTTCTTTTTTCTTTAGGAAGAGTTCCA
>DATDPK010000018.1:0-17161 GCA_035292785.1 Candidatus Nanoarchaeia archaeon | reverse complement strand
TCCGGTAGTCTGAAATCGTATGCCATTAGTAGTTCATCACCTGTTGTATTGCTTTTCCTATTCTTTCTGGGTTTGGAAGGTATGCGTCTTCTAATTTAAAGTATGGAAATTGTGTGTCGTATCCTGTTACGCGAATTACTGGTGCTTTTAGTTGTAATAAAACTTTTTCCTGTATTCGTGCAGCGATTTCTGCTCCAAAGCCAAGAGTGTGTGGCGCTTCGTGTATGACTATTGCTCTTCCTGTTTTTTGTACGCTTGCAAGTATTGTGTCCCAGTCGCAGGGGCTTAATGTTCTGACGTCGATGACTTCTGCTTTTACGCCTTGTGCTGCTGCAGCATCTGCTGCTTTTATTGTTTCTCTTACCATTGCTCCCCAGCTTATTAGAGTTACATCCACTCCTTCTCGTAAAATATTTGCTTTTCCTATTTCTACTGTGTATGCTCCTTCTGGGACTTCATCTCTGATTGCGCGATAAATTCTTTTTGGTTCCATGAAGATTACCGGGTCAGGGTCGCGAATTGCCGCTATCAACAGTCCTTTTGTGTCATATGGGTTGCTCGGTATTACAACTTTTAATCCGGGTGTGTGCACAAAATAACTCTCAGGGCTTTCATTGTGATGTTCTAATGCTCTTATTCCTCCGCCGTATGGAAACCTTAATACCATCGGGCAGGTGTATGTTCCTCTTGTTCTGTTTCGTATTCTTGCTGCGTGTGAGAATAATTGGTCTAATGCAGGGTAAGTGAATCCGTCAAATTGTATTTCTGCTACTGGTTTTAGTCCGCTGACTGCCATCCCTATGCTCACTCCGACTATTCCTGATTCTGCCAATGGTGTATCAATAACCCGATGGTCTCCGTATTTTCTGTAAAGTCCATCTGTTGCGCGGAATACTCCTCCGTCTACTCCAACATCTTCTCCAATAACCACAACAGTTTCGTCTTTTCCCATTTCTACGTCAAGCGCGTCTCTTACTGCTTCTACTATTGTCAGCTTTGCCATTCGTTCCTCTGTTCTTTCAGGTTTGGTGTAAGTTTTGCGTAAACATAGTCAAACATGTCTGTTGGTTTTGGCTTGTGTTTTTCAAACTCTTTTACTCCTTGGTCTACGATTTTTCTTGCTTCTGCCTGTACTGCTGCCTCAAATTTTTCGTCCCACAATTTCTTTTTCTTCAGGTACATCTTGAATCTGTTTATTGGCTCTTTTTTCTGCCAGTCTTTGAGGACTTTTGGGTCTTGGTATCTTGTCGGGTCGTCAGCAGTTGTATGTGGCCCTAATCTGTAAGTGTTGCATTCTATTAGCGTCGGTCCTTTTCCTGCTTTTGCCTTTTCAAATGCCTGTTTGACAACTGTATAAACTGCAAGGATGTCATTTCCGTCTACTTGTATTCCTTCAAATCCGAATGCTATTGCTTTTTGTGCGAGTGTTTCTGCTCTTGACTGGCATCCTCCCCAGTCTGCTTTTCCGCATACTCTTGGCACGCTTATTGCCCATTGGTTGTTTCTTATTACGAATACTGCTGGCGCTACAAATGTTCCTGCGAAGTTCAGCCCTTCGTTGAAGTCTCCTGTGCTGGTTGATGCGTCTCCTACAAATGTGAGTGTTGCAATTTTTTTCTTTTGCAGTTTTGCTGCTATTGCTGCTCCTGCTCCGTGCAGTGTTTGCGTTCCTACTGGAATGCAGACTGGAAATATGTTTGACTTCTCTGGCAGCTCCATTCCGTCTTCGCTTCCGCCCCAGTGCGTCAATAGGTTTTTTACAGGAACTCCACGCATCATATAGGCTACGTGTTCTCTGTAGTCTGGAAAGATTAAGTCGTCTCCATTGCTGGCGTATGTTGCTCCTACGTGCACTGCTTCTTCTCCAAGGCTTTGCGCGTATGTTCCTATTCTTCCTTCTCTTTGAAGTGCAAGTGCAGTGTTGTCAAATACTCTTTCTATTACCATCCATTTGTAGAGGTCGCGTAATTGTTGTGGAGAAAGTTTCGGCTCAAGCTGTTTGTCAACATTCCCTTTTTCATCAATTACTTGGATGTACTTGACTGTAAATTTAGCTATGTTTTTCTGCATCTTGCCTCTTTTTTCATTTTTAATATAGACTTTCTTTATATAAAGGTAATGCTTAAAAATGATGGACAATTTGTTGTTCGTATGTACCATTACAACTATTGGGGCAATAGTACATTGTCAGCAGCTGATAATATGGCTCTTGAGGAGTTCTTCTTGGCAGATGCTGCTGAGAAAAAAAGAGCGCATATTCGTTTTTATGATTTTGCCGGCGACACTGTTGTGCTTGGGTACAATCAGGCAACTGATGCAGTTAAAAGATGGGGCGGGGAATTTGCAATAGTAAGAAGGGGAACAGGAGGCTCGCACGTTCACGTTGGCGGGAACATACTTGCGTATTCTTTTGTTGTGCCAAGGGACGGAAGTTTCAGAAAGCATCCTGATTTTCGTGCTTATTATGCAGAAAAGGTGGCAAGGTCTCTTGAAAAACTTGGATTAACAGACATAGTCGTGGATAATGATGCGAGTACAATTATGACTGGCAGCAGGGTTATAGCAAGTCACGCTTTGAGATGGGGTGTTGGAAGTGCTTTGCTTCACGGAATAGTTATCATAACGCCGTATGATGTTGATAAGGTAATGAATCGCGTTCATCTTGGTTATAGGGAAATAGGAAGCAGGGTTTATACGGAAGAATCGGCGCTTAGGCAAATTCCGACAGTGGTTCAATTGCTCCCGCAAATCAAGCCGAATGCTACGCCTGAACAGCGTGAGTTTTATTTCAAGCAGATATTGGGGGAAACAATCTTGCAAGAAGTTGCTGGAAGCAGTTTTACAAGGCAGGAATTAACTGATGCAGTATTAATGGCTGCGAGAAATATGCAAATGCCAAGAAGTACGCAAAATTGGTTGCAGCATAGGAACCCAGAATTCACTCACGATGTTATTGAAGAACTGCCTGGAGAACAGCTGAGTGGACCGCTTAAGTCTGGTTGGGGATATTGTTTATATATACAAGTTCCAGACAAAGATTTTAAAAAGATGGCAGACCCGGAGGATAAGTAATGCTCGACGCGTTTTTGGCATCATTTCTTTTGATATTCTCATCTGAATTAGTCGGCGCGACAGAGCTTGTTATTTTCACTCTGGCAATGCGCTACAGGGCTTTTTTCCCTGTGCTTGCTGGTGCGTTTTTGGCTCACGCTTTGCTCGACTCTATCGCAATTTTCGTCGGGGATTATTTCGGCTCATTTTTCCCTTATGACCTTGTTAAAAAGACAGCAGGAGTTATTTTCATTCTTGTGGGTATTCTTATTATTGCAAGGAAGAAGGAGCATCATAAGGCGAATATTCCTCACGCTTTTTTCGCAACTTTTGCTCTCGTTGCAATAAGTGAGTTAGGCGATAAAACCCAGATTGCTTCATTGCTGCTTGGCGCGACTTACCAAGCATTTTTGCCTGTCTTTTTGGGAGCAGTGGTTGGTCTTGCCATTGCTCTGACTGCAAATGTTTATGCTGGCACTTATCTTGCCAAGAAAGCTCCTGCAGAATGGATCAGGGTTGTCGGCGCTTTGGTCTTTATAGCGTTTGGCGCTTATTCTTATTTTGGAATTTGAGTACAACAATCTTTAAATATGGCGTATTTGAATGAAAATTTATGGGGAGCAAAATAGAGATTAATGATACGCTGAAAATATCCAGGGAAAGGGGTTTTCCAAGAGGTCTTGTTTTGGAAGACCATTTGCACGATCCTAAAAAGGCTGCAAGATTTGTCGGACAGGAATTTGATTTCTGGAATAAGGATGAAAGATTGTATCACACGCCTCCAACTCGTGTTTTTCTGGTTGAGGAAATGCCTGACGGCAGATGGCTGCACTGGGGGCACGCTTTGGTTGTCCAGCAGACAATAAAACCTGGCAGAACAGAAGGCAGGTATAGAATTATCAAGATTTACCAACCGGAATATCAAATGCAAGCGACAGTTGAAGAGTCACCTGAAGGAAAAAGCTATTTCCCTGATAAGCCAACAAGCTTTAGGCAGGGATAGCGCCCAAAGCTTTTCCTATGAAGTATCCTGCTATTGCTGCAGTCATTCCCACGATTGCCATTTCTAATCCTGATTTGAACGGGCTGGTGCCTGTGTAGTTTGCTTTTATTGCGCCTGAGACAAAGAGCGTTAATGTTGAAATTCCAAGTGTTGTCCAGATTGCAATGCTTACTGGCAGGAAGAAGAAAGCGATTAATGGCACAAATGAGCCAACAATTGCTGCCAATCCTACAACCAGCGCGTCTCTTATCGGATGTTCGAATTCTTCTGATATTTTGTTTCTTTTTTTCTGGTAGTATTCTTTTCCTGCTTGTACGCTTGTGTAAGCTACTGCTGCCATTGAGATTGATTCTGCAAATGTTGCTGCAAGTCCTGATATGAGAATGATGTATTTGCTTTGTGTTGCTACTGCTACTGCCAAAACAATGCCAAGAACATTCACCAAACCGTCTTGCCCGCCGAGAATCAGGTCGCGAATGATAGCAGAGCCTCTGCTGTGATACACCTCTCTTTTTGTCATACTAAAGATTAATTGGGTGATGTTTAAAAGCTTTCAGCTTTTTCTCAAAGAACAAATTATCATCAGGGCTTCCTGTTGCTTCTTCGCTTGTGACAGTGAATCCGTTTTTCTGTGCTAATGCCTGCATTGCAGTGTGTCTTCTGCGTGTCTTGAGCTTAATTGAGGTGTATCCTTTCCATATTGCGTAGCGTTCTTGTGAGCTTGCCAATAATTGTGCATGGCCTTGTCTGCGGAATTCTGGCAGAACTCCTCCCATCCAGCTGTAGAATGAGCCGTCTTTATCCCGGTCATATCCAATCTTGAATGCAACTGGCCTGTCATCAACATATACAACTTCAATCACGCTGTCAGTATTTGCCAGTCTTTGTTCATATGTAGATTTTGGGTATGGAGAATCGAATTCTGGTATTGATTGAGATACTACAACAGCATCGTCAAGGCACTCTGGTCCTCTTCGAGTTGTAATAGACATAAAAAAAATTAAATAAAAAGTGGCGCTAATACAAGCGTCAGTGTTCCGAGCAGTTTAATCAGCACGTGGAGTGATGGTCCTGCTGTGTCCTTGAATGGGTCTCCAACAGTGTCTCCTGTGACTGCTGCTTGGTGTGCTATGCTTCCTTTTCCGCCGTAAGCGCCTGTTTCAATGTGCTTTTTGGCATTGTCCCAAGCTCCTCCGCCAGTATTCAGCACTAATGCCATCAGTATGCCTGATATCGTGCCTACCATTAGGAATCCTGCCACTGCTTCTGCGCCGAGCCATAAGCCGACTACAACAGGTGCTACAACCACGAGCAGGCCTGGCAATATCATCTCGCGTAGTGCTGCTTTTGTGCAGATGTCTACGCATTTTGCATAGTCTGGTTTTGCTTTTCCTTGCATTAGTCCTTTTATGCTTTTGAATTGTCTTCTGACTTCGTTGACAACTTCGTGTGCTGCATCTCCTACTGCCCTGATTGCGAATGAGCTGAAGAGGAATATCAGCATTGCTCCGAACAGTGCGCCGACAAAGACTTGTATTTTGCCAAGGTCAACAATTCTTCCTGCTGGTCCGATTACTTTTACAAGTTCGTCTTGGTATGCGCTGAATAGTAAGAATGCTGCCAGTGCTGCGCTTCCGATTGCATAACCTTTGGTTAATGCTTTTGTCGTGTTTCCTACTGCGTCCAGTTTGTCAGTTCTTTTCCTGACGTTTGCTGGGGCTCCGCTGAACTCTATAATTCCGCCTGCGTTGTCTGTTATTGGGCCGAATGTGTCCATCGCGAGTACGTATGCTGCTGTTGCAAGCATTCCCATTGTTGCCATTGCTGTGCCGTATAATCCGCCGTGTTCTACTCCGCTGTTGTAGCCGAAGATGTATGATAGTATCAATGCTACACCAAGAACAATAACTGGTGCTGCGGTGCATTCAAGTGCTATTGCAAAGCCGTGTATGATGTTTGTTGCGTGTCCTGTTGTGCAAGCTTTTGCTATTTTCTTTACTGGCCTGTATTCACTTTCTGTGTAGTACATTGTTATCAGCACAATCAGGATGCTTGTTACTACTCCTACAACTCCTGCGTAGAAGAACCATATGTTTCCAAGCAGTTTCATTGTTAGGAAGTAGAATGCGATTGTTGAAAGCACGGATGTTATGATGTATCCTCTTGTCAGTGCCCACATTGGGCTTGCGTTTTCTTTGACTTTCACTGACATTACTCCTACTATGCTCGCCATTAGTCCGAATGCTCGCACGATTAATGGGAACAAGATTCCATTGATGCCGAATACTGGAAATAGTGCTACTCCAATAATCATTGCTCCGATGTTTTCTGCCGCTGTTGATTCAAATAAGTCTGCTCCTCTTCCTGCGCAGTCTCCTACGTTGTCTCCTACAAGGTCGGCTATGACTGCTGGGTTTCTTGGGTCGTCTTCTGGTATGTTTTTCTCAACTTTGCCGACAAGGTCTGCTCCAACGTCTGCTGCTTTGGTGTAGATTCCTCCGCCAAGTTGTGCGAACAATGCTACAAATGATGCTCCAAATCCGAAGCCGACAAGCAGGAATGGAATTTCTGTTGTCTCTGCTAAAAACTGCATTATTGTATAAAGCAGGGTTATTCCAAGCAATGACATTGAAACGATTGTGACGCCTGATACAGCTCCACCGCGTAGTGCTGTTGTTAAAGCGTCATTCATGCTTTTGTGCGCGCCTGCTGCTGTTCTGATGTTTGCCCTGACGCTTATCCACATTCCAATTATTCCGGATAGTGCTGAACAGAATGCTCCAAACAAGAATGACAAGGAAGTTATCCATCCGAGTCTTGTGTTGCCTATGTAATAATAGACTGCCAGTATGCCTATGGCCAATAATATTGATAGAAGTGCTATGGTTGAGTATTGTCTTTTTACGAATGCATTTGAGCCTTCTTTGATGGCGTCAGCAATCTCTTGCATTTTTGGCGTGCCTGTCTTGCGCGCAAGAACATCTTTTGCCAGCCAGTATGCTGCCAGTAAGCCTATAATGCCTGATACCCAGACTATCCATATCATATATAACACCCCTCGTAGTAGAGAATTATTGGGAAAAGTAGGCGCTTTAAAAAGATTTCTGTTAATAGAGAGGCACGATTAACGGGACGTATGTGACAACTCCGTTGCAATAGCATCCTGCGCTTGGTGTTGTGAAGGGGTTTATGTACATTCCTTGTTGCAGTGCTAAATCCCAGACACATCCTTGTATTTCGCAGGCTTCTTTTGGCTCGTATTGGTTGTATACTCCTGTAGAAGTGAATTGGCCTGTTGCTGTTTGTTTGAGTGTGAAGAGCACGAATAAAACTATGGCGAGAATTGCAATAACGCCCCAGATTCCTATTCTGACAAGCTCTGTGTTCTTCTTCACTGATGCACCTCTTTAAATGTCCTTTACTGTTTTGTATATAAAAATCTTTCTTATGGCATTGGTATGGTGCTTCTCAGTTTTGGCTTGTATCGCCTCATTAGCAAGCTGTTTGATACCACGCTTACGCTGCTGAATGCCATTGCTATTCCTGCAAGGACTGGGTTTAATAGCCATCCTGTTGCTGGATAAAGCACTCCTGCTGCTACTGGAACAAGTATTATGTTGTAAGCAAATGCCCAGAACAAATTCTGTTTTATTTTTCTCATTGCATATTTGCTTAATGAGATTGCTGTGACAACGTCTCGCAAATCATTTTTAATTAACACCACAGTTCCTGCTTCTATTGCAATATCTGTTCCTGAGCCTATTGCAATGCCCACATCTGCTTGTGTTAATGCAGGAGCATCATTTATTCCATCACCAACCATGCAGACTTTTAATTTTCTGGCTTGCAGTTCTTTTATCTTGTCTGCTTTTTGGTTTGGCAGTACGCTTGCCATTACCTCTTCTATTCCCACTTGTCTCGCAATTGCTTTTGCTGTTCTTTCATTGTCTCCTGTTATCATCATTACTTTTTTGCCCAGCCTGTGCAGTTCTGCGACTGCTTCCTTGGAAAATGGTTTTAGTGTGTCTGCAACGCCGATAATTCCAACAATTTGTTTTCCTGCTGCAAGGAACATTACTGTTTTTCCTTGTTCCTCAAGCGCTTTTACATTTTCTTCCAATAGTTTGATGTCAAAATTCCTGTCATCCATTAGTGCCCTGTTTCCAAAGAAGATTGTTTTCCCGCTGTATTTTGCTATGACTCCTTTTCCCGTCAGTGATTGGAATTGTTCTGTATTTGGGATTGGCAGTTTTCTTGCTTTTGCTGCATTGATTATTGCTTCTGCAAGCGGGTGTTCGCTTCTTTTTTCCACGATTGCCGCTAATTGCAGTACAGCATCTTCTTTTGCTTTTCCTAATGGGATTATGTCTGTGACTTCTGGTTTTCCAATCGTCAATGTTCCTGTTTTGTCAAATACAATTACATCAACTTCTTTTGTTTTTTGCAGTGCTTCTGCGTTTTTGAATAGTATTCCGTACTCAGCTGCTTTGCCTGTGCCGACCATTATTGCTGTTGGCGTTGCAAGGCCGAGTGCGCACGGGCACGCTATTATCAGCACAGCAATGAATGTCATGAACCCGAGAGAGGTTGCGCCAAAGTAATACCAGGTTGCAAAGCTTGTTATTGCGATTAGTATTACAGCTGGTACAAAATAGAATGATATTTTGTCTGCCAGTTGTTGTATTGGTGCTTTTGAGCCTTGCGCTTCTTCCACCATTTTGATGATTTGTGCAAGGACTGTGTCAGCTCCTACTTTTGTTGCTTTAAATGTGAACGAGCCTGTCTTGTTGACTGTTCCGCCAATTACTTTGCTTCCTGCTGTTTTTTCTATTGGTATGCTTTCTCCTGTTATTGCGCTTTCATCAACGCTTGAATGCCCGTCAACAACAATTCCGTCTACTGGAATTTTTTGTCCTGGCTTGACTATTACTATATCGCCTGCTATGACTTCTTCAATTGGGATTTCAATTTCCTGTTTTTTTCTGATGACAATTGCTGTTTTTGCCTGCAGGCCAAGTAATTTTTTGATTGCTTCTGATGTTTTGCCTTTTGCAATTGATTCCAGAAGTTTGCCGAGAATTATGAATGCCACGATTAGTCCTGCTATTTCAAAGTAGAGCATTTCTGTTGTGTAATCAGGTTTTTTCAGAAGTATCATTATTGCTACAAAAAAACTGTAAACATAAGCAGCCCCTGTTCCTACTGCAACTAAGCTGTCCATATTCGGCATCCTGTTGATTATTAGCGCCTTGAATCCTTTTGTGTAGAATTCTCCTCCTGCCAGTATTATTGGTGTTGCAAGAAGGAATTGTAATATTGCGTTTGTTGTTGGACTCATCATTGGCAGTGGCAGTCCTATCATGTGTCCCATTGCAAGATATAATAATGGGATTCCAAAGAGTGCTGATATCCACATTCTTTTTTTCCATAATCGCACTTCTGTTTCTCTCTCTTCTTTTTCAAAGTCAAGTCTTGATGCCCCGTAGCCTGCGTTTTTTATTGCTTTTATCATCGTGTCTGTGTTCACTTTTGCAGGGTCGTGTGAAATTTCGGCTTTTTCTGTTGCAAGGTTTACTTTGACAGATGAAACTCCTGAAAGCTTTAGCAGTGTTTTTTCTATTATGCCGGCGCAGTGCTGGCTTTCCATTCCTGAGATTTTGAGCGTTGTCTTGCCGGTTTCCTCGTGCATTTCAGTCTTGTAGCCGGTGTTTTCAATTGCGTCTTTCAATATTTTTTCAGAAACTAATGAAGGATTGTAATCTACATATGCCTTTGAGCTTGCAAAGTTGACTACAGCTTTATCCACTCCTGGAATTTTTTGCAATGCGCCTTCTATTTTTGCAACACAGCTTGCGCAGTGCATTCCTGAGATTGGAATTATTGATTTTACTGTTCTGTGTTCGAACTGGTCTTGGCAGTCTATGCTGCAGAAATAAAATGTTTCGCCGTTCTTTTTTGTTGAAAATTTTGCAGTGATGGGGTTTACTTCCATCCCGCAGGAAGGGTCTTTGACCATAATTTACAAAGAATGTAACGGTATTTATAAAAGTTTTGAGAGTAATGTTTAATAATGAGTTAGTTTAATATTGCCTTATGCTAAAAGAGGTGTTGATATTTTTAATTGCGTGCCTTGTGCTTGTCAAAAGCGCGGAGTATGCAATCAAGGCAGTCTCACGAATTGCAAAATATCTCCGCCTGACTGAATTTATTGCGAGCTTCATTCTTGTTGCTTTTGTGTCGTCTCTTCCAGAAATCTTCATCAGCGTGCTCTCTGCAATTGATGGAAATCCAAGTCTTGGATTGGGAACGCTTCTTGGAGGAAATATTGCAGACCTGACGCTCATACTTGGATTAATAACTCTGGCAGGGCATCCGATAAGAATTCATAGCACCATAATCAAAAAAGACTTGTACCTCGGAGCTCTCTGCCTGCTTCCAATTATTTTGTCGCTGAACGGGGTTATCTCAAGAATAGATGGCGCAATTCTGCTTGCCGCAGGAACAATTTTCCTGTTGATACTCCTTAAAGAGAGTGCGTACTTCAAAAAGCCATTTGACGGCAAGGATCACGTGCTGAAAAGCTTTCTGCTGTTGGTCATTAGCATTATTTTCCTGCTTGGAAGCGCGCATTTTATCGTTAAGAGCTCCGAAGCTCTTGCGCTTGGCATTGGCGTTCCTGTTATAATCATCGGTCTTGTGCTTGTTGCTTTGGGAACAACTCTTCCGGAATTTATTTTCTCGCTGCAAAGCATTCGCAAGGGCCACGCAGATATGGCAATAGGAGACCTTTGGGGGGCTGTAATTGTTGACGCGTGCATCGGCGTGGGTTTAACAGCGCTTATAGTGCCGATTTCAGTAAATCTTTTCGTAATGGGCATTGTTGGTCTTTTCACAGCGTTTGCAGTTTTCTTTTCGCTTGCATTTATGCGCTCAGATGGAATTCTTACAAGAAATGAAGCGCTCGCTCTTGTCTTTTTTTATGTGGCTTTTGTTGTCGCGCAGATTTTATTGCGCTGACCAGTATGAGATGCCGTTTGGTGCTTTTCCAACTTCTATCTCTGCAATTCTCTTGTCATCTTTTATTACAGAAACAGTATTTCCGTTAAGATTTGTAACCCATACTCTTCCGTCAGGAGAAACAACTACTCCGTGGGGTGCGTTTCCTGTCTCAATTATTGCAGCAACCTTTCCTTCTGCAAGGTCAATTTTGTATGTGCTTGTTCCAGGCGGCTGGTCAAAGTAAACTCCCTGGTCTGCAACGTAAACATATTTTCCGTCTGGTGTTGGATACATTTGTATTGGTCCTTTTGCATCCGGCAAGTCAACGAAACTAAGTTTTTTTGTTGACAGGTCGTATAATGCAAGCTGTTTTGTGTCAAATACAGAAACCATTGCGATATTGCCTGCAATTCCTGCCTGCACGCCTTTGCCAGGCAGCTTGATTGAGGTTATGTTCTTGTTGTCAAGATTCATTATCAGCATTGCATTGCCCATTGCCGCAATTATTGCTGTTTTGCCGTCGTCTGTCAATCTTATGCCGTGGGGCATGCTTCCTTTTGGCAGAATGATTGGCGAATATCTTCCTGTTTCCAGATTAACTTTGTATAAAACTTCAGTGTCTGTCGCAGTCACGTATGCGTATTGTCCGTAAGAAACGACGTGCGCAAGGTGCGCTTCTTCTTCCAAGTCTATTCTGTTCAATATTTTGTGTGATCTGGCATCGATTATTACAAGTTGGTCTGGATGTTCGTCGCTTGTTTCTTCTTCGCCATGCGCTTCTACAGCCAGAATTCCAAAGGATATTTTGGGTACGCTTGCTTTCATTTCGTGCTGCATTTCATCCATATTGTGAGAGTCATGGCTCATTTCTTCATCGTGAGACATTTCCTCTTTATGCTCAACATTCGCAGTAACCAATACTTTGTCGCCCGCAACCTGAACATTGTGCGGCATATATTTCAGTAAGGCGCCGTCGTGTTCCGTTTCCAGGGAAATTATGTCTATCTCTTTCAAAGTTGTTGCATCAATTACGCTGATGGAGCCGTCTGCTTCGTTTGCTGCAAAGATTTTTTCTTTAATTGGCGTACAGGCAGCCAACAATACCAGCAATAAAATTATCAACCTTTTCATCAATTGTAAAGCAAAACGTTCTGATATTTAAAGTTTATTTAACGTATGTTAAGAATTAATCAGTTAATCGTCGGAAAAAGTAATTCAGGAAAACATATTTGTTTTTCGCGTTTGTTTTTGATGAGTGAACAAGTTCAAAGCCGTCAGCAAATGATTGCTTCATTTCCTCATCTGTAAAATAAGTGAACCACCTTTCTGTTCCAGGATATTTTTCATTTGTTTCAAAATTTTGTCCCTTTCCTTCTTTTACTGCAACGCCAAGTATTCCGCCTGGTTTCAGTATCTTTGCAATCGCTTTTATCACTTGCGGGATTTTTTCTCTTGGCACGTGCAAAAGACTCGCATATGCCCACACTCCATCGAAGCTTTTCTCTGGCAGTTGCAGGTTTTCAATGTCCATCACTTCGGCCTTTAATCCTTTTTCTCTGCAGATTTTAACCATCTCTTCAGAAAGGTCGATGCAAAGCACATCGTAGCCTTTATCTTGGAAATACTTTGCATGGGTGCCAGGGCCAGCACCTAAATCAAGAATTTTCTTTCCCTTCAAATGCTTAAGAAAAAGATCGGCTTCTTCCTTTACACGCAATTCGAAGAACTCACTAAATTTCTGCTCAAATGCTTTTGCATATTTTTCGTACGTCTTCTTCGTCTCAGTTTTGTAATCCATAAATGGCGCCGGCAGGAGTCGAACCTGCGAACCCACTAAGGGACCGGATCTTAAGTCCGACGCATTTGACCACTTTGCTACGGCGCCGCATTACAAGAAGCCGAATGACGATATATAAATATTACCAGTTCAGCACTTGATGCAGGCGCGCAATTGGCGCCTGATATGACTCAGAACATTCAACATATTGTGCTTTTGAACGCGCTGCCAATTTTGCAAAGCGCTGATTTCCTGCTGGAACAACAAGCCAGGATTCCTCTGCACGGGAAAGCGCACCGCCCAATTCGCCTTCCAATTCACCCCATGGAATATCAAGAGTGTGCGGCGGTTCAGTTTTGTATCCTATGAATGTTCTGACATTTAACCCTGCATTGTCAACAACACGCTTCACTGTCGCGTCTTCCATTGGATAAAAAACTCCAACGTCAAAACGCATTTTCGCAAGCCGGCTTAACAGCAAATGCCCCATTGCCTTTACGCATTTGCCCGCGTCTCTTCCTATGACTTTCTTGCACCGCTCAAGGTATTTGCTCCACTGGGTTGCGAACATTGTGCCGTCGCGCAGGAAATCAAGTGTTACATAATCCCCCTCCATATATTGCTGTTCGTGCGCACCGCAGATGTTTTCAACAGCTTTTCTCAAATCGCAGTCAGTCTGCGCAAGCAATTCGAGAAAACTTTCGCGCGTCCATCCATTTGCCGGAGAGTTGTCCTTGGCCGCGTTCAGCATCGCGTATGAAAATAGGCGCGGCATATTCACCAATGTATCCAGCGAAAACATCACTAATCTCATTTGTGGAGGGCAATTGCTCTAATTTAAAACGCTTCCCCAAAAGCTTTAAAAACTGCTCTTTGCGGATGAAATTTAACGCCTCCGTAGCTTAGCAGCTATAGCGCGACATTGGTAAATTTCCAAATATGTCGAGGTCGCGGGTGCAATTCCCGTCGGAGGCTTATTCCAATTCTCGTTTCAATGTTTTATGCGCGTGGTTGATCGCCTTGAATTTCTCCGGATTGCCGGTCGGAGTATCGGGATGGTGCTTTCTTGCCAGCGCCTTGTATCGTTTGTTGATGGCATCCAAGTCCTTGGTTTCCGGGTGGACTCCTAAGATTTCTCGCGCTTCTTTTCGCTGCTCGTCAATATCTTCTTCCTCTGAGAATTCGCTGATGAAGTCTTGTATTGTTTTCCGTTTGTGAATTACGGCGTCGACTTCAAGCGCGATTACTTTTGAGATAACGTACAAATTTTCAACAAACTTTGGAGCCGATTCATAGCTGTAGTACATGCGGTGTCCATCCATAAACCACAACACTGATGCAGGAGCGTTTTTCAAAGCGAATTTTTCCATTGGGACGTCAATCTGACTTTCTGGAACTCCTAGTGAGTTCAACGCTTTAATGATGTGATTCATGAATTGTATCGCTCGCCTGCTGAACGAGTCTACTATGAATGTCTCGAATTCATGTCCTTTCGCTCTTGTTGTCGCCATTTGTTACCATCCGGTGGTTTCTATGCACATCTGTGCCTTTATAAAGGTTATCTAATGGTGCTGGCTTTGGTGAAAAAGTCTGATTAAACCTGCCTTTAGTTTGTGAAGGACTCCGCAGGCTTTTTATACCTTATTCTCATCTGAGGAATATTATGACCATTGGTAAGAAAGATCTTGAAAAGTTAAGGAAAGGGTATCGTGATGAGCTTGCAATATTGGAAGAAAAATGCAAAGGCGGCAATGCTACCAAAGAAGAATACGAGAAGTTGAACAAATTGCGCAAAAAGATGAAGTAATTATCGTCTTCGTTTCCAGAATTGTCTGTGTTTTTTCTGTCCGCCTTGATTTTGGAATGAGCGTTCGTGCGCTGGACCTGTAATCATTGCAACGTTCTCAAACTTCGGAAGCGGAGCAGACTTTATTTCCCGCCCAAGATTGCGCATGATACTCTTGAAATCGCGGACTTCCTGAGGCGTAACGAATGTGACCGCGTTGCCTTTTGCTCCTGCTCGTGCCGTACGCCCGATGCGGTGAACATAATCATCTGAAGTTCTGGGCATTTCGTAATTGTATACGTGTGAGATGTTATCGATGTGCAGTCCGCGGGAAGCGACATCTGTTGCGACGAGTATGCCGAGTCCTCGTTTGTGCAGCGTTGTTATTGTTTGGATTCGTTTGCTTTGGGTGAGTCCGCCGTGGATTGGTGTTGCATCGATTTTTTGCGCGCGCAAATTCTTCGCGACTTTGTCGCAGCTGCGCCGTGTTGCGCAAAAGACAAGCGCAATTCCAGGCGTTTCGTGTTTGAGGCAGTATACAAGAAGAGAGAATTTGTCATTAAACTGAACTGCGTATGCTCGTTCGGTGAGAAGGCTTCTGTCAACGTGTGTTTCTGCTTGTACTGAGACTGGTGAGTTCATGTATTTGTGGACAAGGGAGCGCAGTCTTGGAGAAAGCGTTGCGCTGAAGAGGTGTGTTTGGCGGTGCTTTGGCGTGTGGCGCAGGATTTTTTCAACATCATCAATAAAGCCCATGTCAAGCATTCTGTCTGCTTCGTCAAGAACAAGATATCGAACACCGCTGAGTTTAAGTCCCCTCTCAATCAAATCAAGGAGTCTTCCCGGTGTTGCAACAACCACGTCTGCTGTGCGAAGTGCGTTAATTTGCTGTCCAATTCCTACTCCGCCGAACACTGGAACAATTTTTACTGAAAGGTATTTGGCAAACCCGGTCAGCGCCTCGCTTACTTGTACGCATAGTTCTCGTGTTGGTGTCAGGATTAATGCCTGAACGCCCTTGCCGTGCGAGATGTTGCTCAATAAGGGAAGCCCAAAAGCAGCTGTTTTTCCAGAGCCAGTTTGCGAGTGCCCTATGATGTCTTTTCCTGAAAGTATGAGCGGTATTGCTTTCTCTTGAATTTGTGTTGGCGTGTGATAGCCCTGGTCGTGTATGGCTTTCAGTAGGGGCGCTGGTAATTTAAAATCGGAAAATTCCATGTGTGTCTCCATCTCCATTCTACAAAATATATCTTTGAGAATAGTAATCTATTCTCGAGAGCGCCCATTTATAAAGGTTTGTATCGAAAAACCCATAACAACGTGCGTTGCTTGTTTTTGCACCCCCATAATTATTTATATTCGTCTTTTTGAGTAGGGTTCGTGGGTCCAAAAAAGATAGCGATATTTATTGTTGCATATAATGCTGAATCTACACTTAAGTCTGTTATTGACAGGGTTCCTCCTGAAGTGCTGGACAAGATTGAGGAGATTTTTGTTTTTGATGACCACAGTCAGGACAGGACTTATGATATTGGTTTGGAGTATAAAGAGCTTAAGAAATTGGGCAAATTGAATGTTTTCAGGAATGAAAAAAATCTGAAGTATGGAGGCAATCAGAAGAAAGGATATGCTTATGCCCTGTCAAAAGGTTATGACATTGTTGCTTTGCTTCACGGTGATGGCCAGTATGCGCCTGAATTTCTGCCTCAACTGCTTGAGCCTTTGGAGAAGGATGAGGCAGATATGGTTTTTGGCTCCCGTATGACCGGAAAACCGTTGAAAGGCGGTATGCCGCTTTACAAGTATCTTGGGAACAAGTTTCTTACAACTATTCAGAATTTTTTGTTGGGAACAAAGTTTTCAGAGTTTCATTCAGGTTATCGACTTTACAGCTGCAATGCACTAAAAAAGGTTCCATTTGACTTGTGCTCAGATGACTTTCATTTTGATACCGACATAATAGTTCAATTTTTGAACAAGAATATGAGGATTGTTGAGCGCCCGATTCCAACTTTTTATGGCGATGAAATTTCTCACGTGAACAGCATTAAATACGGGTTGAATGTTTTGAAATCAGTTCTCGGTTTCAAGCTGCATAGGCTTGGTCTTTTGCGTGCCAAAAAGTTCAGATGAATATGTTTTTCTGGTGAAAATATCTGCGTTTCTTTTTGGAAGCCAGTCAGGGTTTCCTTTTATCAGGAAGTAAAAGAGGGTTTTGTCCAGCTGGAATACATAAGTCTCATTGTAAACTGAAAGAAATGCATTGCTGACGTGGGTGCTTCCTGCCTTTATCGTCATAAATTTTTCACAATGGCCGGTTTCGTAGCAGTCTCCATAGTTGAATGGCTCCTTCACATATCGAACTCCGTTTTCCTTTAGTATTTGTTCGTATTCAAGGGAGGTTCTATATTCGCCTCCGTATCCTGATATTATCAGGGCATTATTCACCCCATATTCTCCCGATACTTTGCGAATAGTCTCCGTGTTATTTGAAAAGAACAGCAAAGCCAGATCCGCTTCCCTTTTGTTGATGTCTGCAAATAAA
>DATDPK010000017.1:0-4546 GCA_035292785.1 Candidatus Nanoarchaeia archaeon | reverse complement strand
GGGCTTAACCAAGTATTCAGCATCAGGGAATAACTCAGCAGCAGAGCGGTCTAATACAAGATTGTATGCTTTCAGCGCAGTTATGTTGTCAACAAGCACATCAGGCCGAACTGTTCCTGTTTTTACCCCTTGAGCAAGAAGATATACTACGTGGTAATATACGGCAACCCGCATAAAAATGAGCATTAAGGCGCCTGGCCTGTTTCTGAGTCTGCCGGCGCCAGGATACATCGCTTCTATCCTTGCCTGAACTTCAGTAAATTTCGCTTTATTAGCAGACAAATCTTGATTGTCTTTGCAGTCATTTAGGTCGCGTTTAAGTTTCTTTATTGCTTTGTTTATGCCCTTATATCCTGCAGCGCCGTGTTCTGCAAGAGTTCGCTGTGCCAATGCTATAATTGCATCTGTTGTTGCATCAAATCCTTCGCTAGCCAGAACAATAATCTGCTCAACAGTCATACGATGCACTAACTTATTTTAAGTATATTACCTTATCTGTTCAAATTCTTTAACTACAATCCAAGAGAATACAAGCATTACTAATGCGCCTGTGAGTATGTACCAGAAGCCATCAGTAAAATCAACTGCCAAGCTTCTGAATAATCCCCAGCCAAGCAGCGCTGTGCCAATCCAGAGGAATTTGTCAAGAACTAATTTCATTATTTCAAATTCTTCGTGCTCTGATAGCCTTCGTTTTACTTTTCTCATTTGACCTCAAGCACAAATGTTTTTGATGCGTATAATTCGTCCAGGCGCGGTTTGCTGCCAAATGACTTCTGTGAGCAGTCTTTGTCTTCTGGGTCTTTGTAAACGTTTATTTCCATTGCGTATGAGTCTGGCTTTATTCCCCTGACAAGTATTACTGCGTCGTAGACGTCTCCTTCGTAGTTTTTCAGGTCGAATTGTCCAAGTATGCTTCTGAACCAGTTTCTGCTTCCTGTGACTGGTGTTCCGCTTTCGTAATCATATCCGCCTACTGCAACGTTGTTTTGCTGTGCGCTTGGGTCGCAGAATGCTTCTGGCGTGAATGGCTGTATGCATTTGACCTCTACTCTAAAGCATACCCTGTCTCCGTCTGTGTTTGCTGCCGTGTTTCTTACTCCGATGAATGTGTTTGCTGGTTTTCCTATGTTTACTTCTTCTGGAACTGAGAATACAAGCAGGTCTCCGCCTGTTCTTACTTGTTCTTTTATTTGTTCTTTAATGCCTGCTAATTCTTTTGTGACAAGTTCTGTTCCTGCCCCGAATTGTTTTTTGATAAAGCCTATTCCAAGGCCGAGAACTGTGATTGCGATGATAAGAACGACTATGGCTGTTATGGATAACTCGAGAGCTGCTTTTCTGTTAAATCTCATTACCATACACCTCTTTTGTATAGCATAGTTTATGTTATCTATTTATAAACATTACTATCTGCGCGTTTGGCAGTCGCATTGTGCTATGCCTTGTATTGAGATGAATTGGCAGTCAAGTGTTTGTGTTTCAAATCTGCCTTCATTGACTATGAAGTTTTCTGCGCTTGTCCCATACAGCACCATATTGTAAAGTGTCGTTCTCAGGCCTCGCACAACTGTTTCTGTGTGCATGTTTATCATCGCCCTGTCCATCTCAATGATTCCTATGTTCTTGTCATTTCCAAAAGTTAATGTTTCAGCTCCTTCTATCGCGTAGCCGCCTGTTATTTCTATTGGCTGTGATGCAAAGTCGTAATACAATTCTTCTGCTGTTTGCGTGCAAGCTCCTCTTGGAAATCGCACATCACGAATATTGTAGAATTCTTGTACAACCTGATGAAGTATTAATGCCTCTTCAGTTGGCTGTCCTGGCGTCTGTTTGAGCAATAGAGCGAAGATTATAACGCTTGCTAAAGCTAGTAAGCCATATTTGTACTTCATCTAATCCCCCTTTTAACCCATAAAATAACTTTGCTAATTTAAAGTTTGCTGTTGATTCAAATTATCTTTTGCATTGCAAATGGCGTGATTGTTTCTCCGCCTATCTCTATGCCGTAGATTCTGTGCGCTTTGCAGTCGCAAACCGCTTTGCCATTTTTGGTTTCAAAAGTGCAGTCTACTGACGGCGTGGAGAATTGGCCGCGTACAACGTTGAACGCGTTGTCAGTTATGCCGTATAAGTCAATAAACAGGTATGTTGAGCGAGTGTCTTTTGGTACGCGCACGATTGTTTCTGCGCTCATAGTGATGAAGCTGTCTACTTCTCCTCCGTTTAGCAGGGTGCTTTTGACAAGGTCGATAGTTCCGAAAACATCTGTTGGCTCGATGGCAAAGCTTATTGTTGCCAGCCTGTGCGGTCCGCGTGTGCCGAATCCTGAGCTTGCAGTAAAGCTGTCGTACGCTATGTTGCCGTAAAGTTCCCGCACGACATCTCCGCAGGCGCCGAGAGGGAATCTAATTCCTTCAATGTCAAAGAATCTGTTTACAATGTGGCTTAATCCAATCGCATAAGTGGTTTCCTGCGATTTGGTAATCGTTGCTCCTGTTGGCGTGGTTATGTCTAAATTTATTAATGCGAAGAATATTATTAGCCCTATGCTTAGTAATACGAATATTTGATGTCTCATCCTCTTTTTTACCTATGTTGTTTACGAAGAACTAATTGTTTATAAACTTGCCTTTTTCTCTATTTGCTATGGATGTTGAAAAGTTGTTCGAGCAGTGTTTGGCTAACAAACACCGTTCCAGGTTTACCATAACAGGAAGAACTGTATATAATTTTGTAATTACGCCTTTTTCTGTGTGGTGTGATATTTTTGCTCCTGCTGAAGAGCGCGACCCTTTGGACAAGTATATGCATTTGTTGTTTGAGCGTGGCAGGCAGCACGAGCAGGATGTACGCAAGGCGTTGTTCTCTGATGCCGTGGAAATTTCATTAACTTCTTTTGAAACCGGCTTCAAGCACGTTTTGGAAGCGTGCCAAAAAGGTGTTAAGAGTATTGTTGGCGCTCCTGTGTTTTATTTGCCTGAAGACATTTACGGTATTTTTGATGTTTTAGAAAGAGACGATTCTCATTCCAGCATTTTTGGTGATTATCATTATGTTGTTAAGGAGATTAAGAGCGCAAAGCACATTAAGCCGGAATATGTCTTGCAGGCGGCATTTTACAATTATGTTCTTGGCAAGGTACAGGGCTATACTTCTCCTAAGTTTTATCTGATTAACCGAGAGAAGGAGGAGTCTGAATTTGCTTATGAAAAATATTCTGAGCAGTTGATGCACGCAATTTCCGGAGTCAGGGAAATTTTCAATGGAAAAGTGCCTTCTCCTACTGCAAAATCCTGCAAGTGGCCTTGGGAGTCGTATTGCACTAAGAAAGCAATTTCTGCTGATGATGTGAGCATTGTTCCTTTTGTTGGCAGTGTTTTGAAGGAAAAGTTGAACAGGCTCGGGATTATGACTGTTAAACAGTTGGCTTCTCAGCCTGTTGAAGTTCCTGATGTTCCTCCTGCAACCTGGAAGAAAATCAGGATTTCTGCTCAGGCGTGGGTTGAGAAAAAGCCGATTGTGATTTCAAAGCCCCGCTTGCCTAAGTCTGATGTTGACTTGTTTTTGGATTTTGAGGGCACTGATGAGATTCAGGGCGAGGAAGGCATGGTCAGGGTTGATTACTTAATCGGATTGCTGGTCAAAGAAAAGGAAGCTCATTTCCGTCCTTTTGTTGCTGAGAACTTGGCTGATGAAGGAAGAATGTTTCACGAATTTTTGTCTTATATGAAAAAATATCCTGATGCACCAATTTATCATTATGGTCCTTATGAAAAGACTCATTTGTCGCATTTGGGGCAGAAATATACTGCTGATGTCTCTCATATTCTTGTCAGGATGATTGACTTGTTGCCTTTGGTCAGGCGTTGTGTTGCTTTCCCGACAATGTCTCAGTCTTTGAAGGATATTGGAAGATTTTTGGGTTATTCCTGGCGCGGTATGTCTGATGCGCAGGAGAGCATTGTCTTGTATATGCAGTTTTTGGAGACTAAGGAACGGGAGTTGTTGAAGAGAATTCTTGATTATAATGAGGATGATGTCAGGGCTACTATGGTTGTGAAGGATTATTTGGCTGGGCTGTAGCTTTTTGCAGTCCTTCCAGAAAATGTGATGCTGAGTCAGAATGGCCATGCCAGGTTTCTTCTCCGCCGAAGAACCATTCGTGATGTTTAACTATTCGTTGAAACTCTCTTTGCTGGCACACGCCTGATTGCTGAATTAAGTTCATTGCCGCTTCTCTATCGTGTTGATAGAGAATAATTAGTGCAGCTTTGAGTGCACCTTCTGCTACCAAAAACAGAGACTCTTGAATTTCATTGTGCTCTTGCGCATTTGCCAATCTGTTCGCATATTCTTTTTTCAAGCTGCGCACATTGTTTTGTGATTTTTCAAATATTTCTCTGAGCTTGTCAGCCGGTATCCGTGGATCTCTTATCGATTCGAAAAATGTACGATAGGTTTCTGCTCTTTGATCATAGCTTTGGGTTTCCTCTTGGTGTCTTTTTATGGCTCTTTCAATATTCGGCTCCACCAGTATTCTTCT
>DATDPK010000016.1:0-11550 GCA_035292785.1 Candidatus Nanoarchaeia archaeon | reverse complement strand
AATTCCAGGGTCGTGCTCGTATTCTGGATTGTCAATAAATGCGTCAACTTGTGCTGTCAAATATGGGTCCAGTTTGTCGTGCCCATTTTGCTGCAATTCACTCATTGCGAGCTTGTCTCGTTCAATTAATGCTATCAGATTTTTTCTCAACGGTGCATTTGTTGTATGCACTTTGTATGATTGTGCTACAGATTGCCCGGTAATTTCTGGTGCGTAAACAATTTTTATGAAGTCTTTTTCCTGTGTTTCAGAAGGTTCACTTGCAACTTTTGCATCTAATGTCTGGGCTGGTTGCTCTACTCTGTTGCTACCGATTGTTAGATAGCCAATTCCAGCTAATGCTAAGCCTGTCGTGAAGATTGCGGCTTCTTTAGTTAATATATACTTTTTTGCAATTTCTTTTGCTAACTTTTTCCACTCTACCATACCTTAGGGTTAACATTTGATCTCTATATAAACCTTTCGCTTTTTTACCACTATCGAGTGGGTACATTTTGCGTTCCGTAGTAAAGCCTGAAATTCCCCCTGTAATACCTGTCCATAAATTGCTCTATTTCAATACCTACAATCTCGCCGGCATCATCTTTTCTCGTCCAGTCGTCCATTGCAGCGTATATTTGCGCTCTTAAAAATGGGTGCAAATCGCTGTATCTGTGCTTTTGCAGTTCTCCCATTGCCTTAAGGTCGCTTTCTATTGTCGAAACGTGCCTCTGCGCTACTGCGTGATTCAGTTCTGTGAAGTAGAATGTCTGGTCAACAGATTGTCCTGTTTCTTCTGCCCGTAATACAACCTCTATTCTCTCCTTTTTCTCACTGCATCCTGCTGCCAGCAAGACCAATGCTGCAAGTGCTTTTTTCATATGCTAGAATACGCATTCTTCATATATCAAAAGTTGGTATATACTTCTTAAGGCGGACCAGAAATCTTTATATAGTATCCGACTTAAAAAGGACTAAAAAGGGATGACAATGCTTTTCCAGGCCGCAACACTTCAAATTAACCCAATCCAGCTTTTCAGGCAGAATGAAGAGCTTGGAAATTTAATCATTCTTACCCTTGTTTTCGGTCTATTTTTCAGATTTTTGATTCATAAGGCTTTTCTTCGCCATGGCGGTGGTTTTCATAAGGAAACCAAGACTCTGAACGCGCTTGCTTTTGCTCTCGCTCTTGCTGTCTCATTTGGTATATTGACAGGAACTAAATTTTCTTTTGCCGCTATTTTAACAGAAGGGATTTTGCAGCTTTTCTTTGGCAGCCTGATGGGAATTTTTGCCTATATGATTATGAGCGGTACCCAGTGGGGTAAGAAGGAAGATTCTCCTGTTATCGCTATTTCTGTTTTGGTTGCAGTCATTTTTACTGCTATCTTTCAAGCTAAGACAGGTATTCCTGGCCAGATAACTGGTTGGATTTTTTGGATTGCAACTCTTTTCTTTGTCGGCTGGGGAGTTCAGCGTTTTTTTGCAAAGAAGACTGCTGGAGCAGGAGACGCCTCAGTTATTGAAAGGGCAAAAGCCGCTCTTGTTGCTTCCAATCAGCGTATTGCAGAGTTGGAAAGACATTTAGCTAGTGCAGCTACTGCTTCACAAACAGAAAATCGTGATAGGCAGAATCTTGGTCCCGGTCTTGATAGAATGGAAGCGCTCTTGAAGCAGTTGCTTAAAGCTTTGCAGCCTGTTGCTGCCGCAGGCGCTGTTGTTGCTGGTGCCGCAATGCCTGCTGGTGCTGCTGTTCCGGCAAAAGTTGCTGCTTCTGCAGTTCAGGCTGTTTCTCAGAAAGCTCGTGATATCTCTGAAAATTATAAGAAAATGGCAGATGCATTCAACATATTAATTGACCAGCTGCACGCTTCAGATGCTGATGTTGCCAGCATTTCTGATGCAGTTAAAGCTCTCAAAAGCTCTATTGAGGCTTTGAAGAAGAATGTTGAGGACAAGCATTTGCCTATTCAGGTTTCTGGAGAAGTTAATTCTTTAATAGAAGAAGCTGAATCTTTGGTTGCGTGGGTCGAGGCTGCCCAGAGTGCTGCACAACAGGAAGACGCGGCACTTCGTCCTGCTGCTGAGCACGAAGCTGATTCCTTGCGAAGGGATGCAGCTGATGTTGCTGCAATTGTTGAAGACCTGCCTGTTTTACCTGTCGTTGAAGAGAACTTGCCTGTTTTGCCAACTATTGAGTCTGTTAATCGCGCTTTAATCAACGAGCAGCGTTTGCGCCAGATTATGGAGAAAAAGAAGCTTGAGAAGCCTGTTATTGATGAATTGTTGGCCGGTTTCCAGAATACAACCGCGCATCGAAAGAAAGTTTTTGCTGAAATTAAGAAAAAGGCTGAAGAAATTGCAGAGCGCAAAGCAGCTATTGAAAAGCGCGTTGCTGCTGAGGAGATGGCGAGAAAGATTGAGGCTGGCGAGCTTGTTAAGATAAGCGATGAATTGAGGCAGGTTAAGGAATCAGCCAGCATTATTTTGACTCAATTAGGCGCCTTGCAGAAGTTCGATGACAAATTGCTTTGGGACTGGTATTCCCGCAGTTTTGAAAGTGTTTATTCTGGACTTGTCAAGTCAGTTGTTTCATTGAGGCAGGTGCAGGGCGATCTTGAGAATTTTGTTCATCTTGCCAAGGACATGAAAGCTCCTGCTGAGCAGATTAAGCCTGCTGAAAAGGCCTTGACGCTTATCAAAATCCTGATAGCAGTTGTTACTGCGTTTGATCTTGAAGAGATTGACGGGCTTAAAAGAGAGGGCAATAATGAGGCCGCAATCAAAAGACTTAAAAGAATGAGAAAAATTGATATTAGAAAAGTGAGGACAATGGCCATTGATCTTGGCGTTGAAGTCAAAATAGAGGTGTAAAATGAAAAAGATAATCTATGCATTAGTCCTTTTGTTGTTGACTGTCAGCGCGTTTGCTTATGTGTATATTCCTCCTTTGCGCCAGTATCCTATGTATAGTCCTCCTGTGAGGCAGTATTCTTGGAATCTTAATTCTTATCCTACGCGGGAGTATGCAGCTCCTCCGACTCTTCATTATCCTGCTTTTGGCGGCTGTAACGGCGCTATTGTCGCTGACCCTACAAGTAATTCTTTCCTTGAAGTTGCGAGCAAGGAGTGCAGGGAAAACAATCTTGACGAGGGCTGTTATAACAGTTGTATGAGAAGGGCAAGAGATTTGTATGCCAAAGCAAGGATGAGAAATGCCGAGTGCAGGTATGTGGAAGAAATCAATTTTGAAGGAACTTACGGCACAAGTGCTTGCCGTAGACTCACTCTGGACTGTCCGATTTTGAACTCTGGTCTTGCCCGTCAAAGGTTCTGTTCAGAGCAGTGTAAGGAAGATGTTTACAAGCGCTGCCAGTCAATAGGCACTACTCGTTCAACTTATGCTCCTAGGGAAGAATGGTCTATGTTCCTGCGTACTGAGCGTGCTTTGCCTATATTGAAAACAGTGGCTTACCCGTACCGCGGGCAATAGTTTTTTAACTTTATTCTTTTTTCCTTCTTGTTTATGAGTAAGAAAAAGCGTTCATTGGCTGCTCGTGCTGCTATTGGAACATTGAAGGGTGCAGGCTGGCTTATTGGCAGTGCTGCAAAGCTTGCTTGGAAAGGCACTAAGATAGCAGTTAAAACAGCAAGTCAAAAAGCCCAGCAGCCGAAAGTCGCTGCTAATTATACTCCTTTTGTTGAAGCGTCAAATATCAAAGGTTCAATTGATTCTTTTGAAAATCGTTTGCTGAACGAGAGTTTAATCTTGGCTGTTGCCGGCAGGCGTGGTTCTGGCAAGTCAGTTCTTGGTTTCAGGATTATGGAGAATATTCACTCTAAAACTTCAAGGCCTTGTTTTGCTCTTGGAGTAAAGCAGTCTGTTCTTCCTTCCTGGATTTCTTCAATTGAGGAAATTTCTCAGGTGAAAAACAGAGGCATTGTCCTTGTTGATGAGGGAGCGATTTCTTTCAGCAGCCGTGAGAGTATGAGCAAGGAGAACAGGGGTCTTGGCGAACTGTTGGCAATTGCAAGGCACAAGGACCTGACATTAATTTTCATTACTCAAAACACCGGTATGATTGACAAGAACGTTTTGAATTTGTGTGATACAATATTATTGAAAGAAGGTTCTTTGTTGCAGGAGAAAATGGAGCGTTCTGTTATGAAGGACTTGTACTCTACTGCAAATTCTGCTTTGTCCAGGATTCCTTCAGAAGAACGAAAGCCTTATTGTTATGTTTTTGACGCAGATTTTGAAGGCCTTGTTCAGGCATCTCTTCCAAGCTTCTGGAGTTCTAAAGTGAGCAAGAATCAGGCATGAAATATTGCTTCGGCATTGAAAGCACAGCCCACACATTCGGCGTTGGCATTGTGACGTTTGACGGTAAAGCTTTGGCTAATGTTAAGGATACGTTCACGACTGAAACTGGCGGATTGATTCCAAGTGATGTTGCAAAGCATCACGAGAGATTGAAGGATGAGATCTTGCAGAGTGCATTGAAAAAGGCAAATTTGTCAATGAAAGACATCTCGTTAATCTCTTACTCCGCTGCTCCTGGTCTTCCTCCTTCTTTGATGGTTGGATTGAAGTTTGCAAAAGAGTTGGCAAAGAAGCACAACCTGCCTTTAGTCGGCGTAAACCATAGCGTTTGTCATCTAACCATTGGCGATTTAATTTGCAAGGCAAAGGACCCTGTTTATTTGTACGTCTCTGGTCCTAACACTCAAGTTATTGCATTTGCAGGCAAGCGCTACAGAATTTTCGGAGAAACATTGGACCTCGGCCTTGGCAATATGTTGGACAAGTTCGCAAGAGAAATAGGATTAGGTTTTCCAGGCGGTCCAAAAATAGAGCAATTAGCAAAACAAAGCAGTAATTACATCGAACTTCCTTATTCAGTCAAGGGTATGGATGTTTCTTTTGCCGGAATGTTAACTAAAGCTTTAAAGTTGTTCAAGGCAAATACTTCTAAGGAAGATTTATGCTTCAGCTTGCAGGAAACTGCTTTTGCTATGCTTGCAGAGGTTTCAGAACGTGCAATGGCTCATACTGGAAAAAAAGAACTTTTGTTAATAGGCGGCGTTGCTGCTAACAAGCGTTTGGGCGAGATGTTGGACAAGATGTGCAAGGCAAGAGGCGCAACTTTCCACGCTGTTCCTCTGGAGTTTAGCGGTGACCAGGGTGTTATGATTGCCTGGCAGGGTGTTTTGCAGTCAAAGGAAACAATTAATCCTGAGAAGGCTGAAATTCGTCCTTATGAGCGTATTGATGAAGTTGCTGTGAATTGGCGTTGAGAGAGGTATGTCTTAGAAACTGTCTTTTTTGTCTTTTTACTTTTTCTTTCGTTTTGCCTTGGCTTTCGGCTTGGCTGCTTTTTTTGCAGGTGTTGTTATCAAGCCGTGCGCTTGCTCGAATCTTGTTTCTTCTGCAGGCGTTAATGGTTCGTATATCAGGCCGCATTCTCTGCAGATTATTTGTTCCCTGCTCAGGTTATGTACTATATTAGAGCTCGCGCAGTCAGGGCATTCTGTTATTTTTCGAATGTCTGGCATATTTTTCTGGCTCTCGGCACAGGTATATAAAACTTGTTTTTCACTTGTAAAAGACACATTTATCCTATATTTTTGAGTATGTTTTCCTTGCCTTTCCAGTTTAATGCTTCCTTTAGAACTTCGTTTAAATTCTCTACTGGTATTATTTGGACTTTTGCAAGCTTTGCCTTATCTAAAATAATGTCCTGTAAATTGGATTTTGGCAGTATTATTCTTTTAATGCCTGCTTCTATTGCTGCTTCCACTTTTGCGCTTACCCCGCCTACTGGCAGTGTTTCTCCTCTTACGCTTAAGCTTCCTGTCATTGCTGTGTCTTGTCTTACTGGCAGTTTTTGCAAGGCGCTAATTATTGCTACAGCAACCGCTATGCTTGCGCTGTCTCCTTCTACTCCTTCGTATGTCTGTAAGAATTGCACGTAAATGTCATAGTCTTTTATGTCTGTTCCAAAGTATTGTTTGACTATTGGGGTTACGTTTTTGATTGCTTCTTTTGCTATTTCGCCTAATTTTCCTGTTGCTATGATTTCTTTTTCTTTGCCCCACGGTCCTACTGCTGCTTCTATTGGTAAAATAATTCCTGAGAATGTATCTCCGCCTCCGATTACTGCAAGTCCGTTTACTCTTCCTACTTGTTCTCCTTCTGTGACTATAACTTCGTATTCTCTCTTTCTCTCAATAAACTTCTCTGCTATTTGTTGTTCAAGTGGCCTTGCTATTTTTTTGCCAGCAATAAAATGTTCTTTTGTCACAACTTTTGAATTCTGCTCGAGGGATATGTCTCCTGCTGCTCTTATTAGTCCGCCAAGTTCTCTTAAGCGAAGCGTCAAGTGTCCTTTTCTGTTTGCAAGTCTTCTTGCTTCGTCGATAACAGTAAGTATTGCTTCTCTGTTGAAGTGCGGTATTTTTTTGTCGCGTATTACTTCTTGTGCTACAAATCTTGCTATTCTCTCCCTGTTTTCTGGATTGTCCGGTATTGTATCTTTCATGAATACTTCATATCCGTATCCTCTTATTCTGCTTCTCAATGCCGGGTGCATATGCCGTACTGTTTCCATGTTTCCTGCTGCTATAAGAATGAAGCTGCACGGCACTTGTTCTGTTCTTACCATTGCTCCTGCGCTTCTTTCGCTTTGTCCTGTGATTGAATATTTTCCTTCCTGCAGTGAAGTGAGCAATTCTTGCTGTGTCATTGGGTCGAGTGTTGCTATTTCGTCTACAAACAACACTCCCATGTTTGCTTTGTGGATTAGTCCTGCAACAACTCTTTCGTGTGCTGGTGTTCCAAGACCTCCTGATTGCAGTGGGTCGTGCAGTACATCTCCAAGCAATGCTCCTGCGTGCGCTCCTGTTGCGTCCCAGAATGGTGCTTGTTTTTTTCCGTAATTGTCTACGATAATCTTCGGCGCTTCTATTTTTGTTCCGAACGCTCTTCTGCCCATGCTCATGAATAATACAAATGCTCCCAAAAATATCATTCCGCCTATGAAGAATGCTGCAAACATCAGGTCGCTGTTGTAGTGTTTTCTTGCCCACCACGGCATTATCATTGATGCAATTAGAAGCGCTATCATTACAATGTTCTGTATTTTGAAGAATCCCATATTTTGCACTCTTGCTTTTGCTACAAGTTCTCTTCCTTTTCCTGCTGGGACTGTTCTGATTAATGGTTGATTCTCATCATTCGGGTTGAAGAATGCAAGTATGTCAACGAGTTTTTCTTTTGGGAGCAAATCTGCAAGTGCCATTCCCAGCATGCTTTTTCCTGTTCCCGGCTCGCCTATCAGTAGAACGTGTCTTCTCTGCCTTGCTGCTTTTTGGATTACTTCACAGGCGTCGTTCTGTCCAATAACCTGGTCTATAATCCTGTCTGGGACTTTTATCTCTGCTGTTGTTTTGAAGTTAAGTTCTTTGGCCATTTTCCCCTATGAATTTGCCTGTGTAGAGCTTTATAAATATTGTGATTAATAAGTCTGCCTATTTTTTTACCCTTGTTCAGTAGTGAAAATAGGAAGATTTATAAAGGGTAAAACCATCTGATTTCTAAAAGGGGCAATATGCCATTAGAAGAACTTGTTCAGGAAATTGTAGTGCCGGATATTCACAATAATTGGCAGATTTATCAGCGCCTTGGTATGATTATAGACCCTGATACCAAACGTGTTTTCTTTGTAGGAGATCTTCGTAACAGAATTGATTTCGAGAAAATCAAGAGTCTTGTACCTCCAAATATGGCTGCCTTGTATGTCAATTTTGAGGCTGCACAAAAGAAGCTTGCGCGTATTATTGAAAAGTTTGGCTCGCCTGACCAGTTTGTTGTGGCTATGCAGGGCGGACAGCTGTCTGAAGCGGAAAAGGCCGTTGTCCAGAAATATAATGCGGGCGTCAAAGCTCTTGAGGGTATTGAAGCTGCTGTCTTCCAAAAAGAGTCTGGAATCGATTATGCAAAGCACGAAGAACTGGCTAAAAAAATCAAGGAAAAACACAAGCACGTTGAGTTGCACGGTGTTCCTGGCAATCACGATACAATCTTCATCAAAGACCACGTTCCAAGCATTGACTGGCTTGTTTATTCCCAGAGTCTTCAGGAAAAAGGCATTGTTGGCGCTTTTGTCTGCCGTGAAGAGGTTGGCGAAACCAATCCAATGTTCAACGGCCCTAACTTGAAGTATGTTCCAATTGTTGACGATGATTATAATGATATTTCACAGAGTCAATTGTATCAGGAATGGCACGACGTTCCTATTAATTTGATGGTCACTCACAGCGGAGGTAATTGGGGAACTGCGCATCAGGACAGGCGTTCAAAATACAAGACCGGTCTTGGCATTACAAAGCTTGGTGAGGAAAAAGGTTTTGTCTGCTATGAAGGGCATATTCACGAAGGCCTAATCTACCGCGACCCAAAAACAAAAGTTCTAGTAATTCGCCCTGGAACAAAGCACGTTGCAAAAGTATGGAGACAGGGTAATGAAGTGAAGAAAATTCAGATGTATCGTGTTCCGGCAGGAAAGCATTCACATGATGACTCTCTTGCTGCTTAACCTCTCCAAATAACGCCTTCTCTCTCTAATTGTTCTGGTCCTATTTCAGCTGCCGGCCTTGCTCTTTGCTGCTGTTGCGGAGGCCTTCTTCCAGTCTCCTCTTTCCTCAGCATGAAAAACACAACCGCTATTATCGCGCCAATCAAAATTATCGGCCAGAACAATTGGTTGACTCTTTGCTGGTCGATTATTCCTGCTTGTGCAAATGCATAAAGTACGCCTATGACAAATAATATTCCAATAATCCCTATTGCGAATTTGTTCGTGCTTCCCATTTTCGCTCCTACTAATCCGAATATCATTGCCATCAGCAGTCCGATTATCAATAGAAGAACAATATATGACAGCAAAATATTGACAACTTTGAGCTGGCTTGTCGCAAGCACTGCAAGAAAGCCAAACACAAATGCTATCATTAAGTTCTGTTTTCTTTTCGGCTTCCCCTTTTCTTCGCCGAGTACTTTTGTGCTTTGCAGCATTCCAAATACGATTACGAATACAAGAATAAACGGGAGCACAACGTCAATTAGCCCCAGATCCACAAGAAACTGTATTACCTCTTTTAATGCCATATTTCTTTTAAGTTTTGTTCATTATAAAAAGCTTGCTAACCAAACGGTTTGCAGATGTTGTAATATTCGCATTGTCCTGTTGACCACTTGCATAATGGTCCTGGGCTTCGTGTATAATCTTTGATGTCCTTGCTTGTTGTGCACTTGTGTATGCTTTCAATTTCTTTTCGCGCCATTTCAAGCAGTGCTTCATCCACGTCCATTGTTGTTTCCTGTCCTTTCAGGAAATATACTCCGACTTGTTTTGGCAGTTGTCCGTGTTTGTCGAAGTAAAGCAGGGAATATATTGCCAGTTGTAGCAAATGCTCGTTCAGGTTCTGTGAGCTTGATGTTTTGTAGTCCATCAATCTGACTGTGCCGTCTCCGTTATGTTCAATTGCGTCAATTATGCCTTTTGCGTGATATTTTTCAGAGATAAACATTAATTCTCTTGTCGGAGTCAATTGTTTGAACCTTTCTGGGAATGTTCCCTGTTTTTTTACTATCTTGCTGCAGAAAAGGTCTGTCCAATTGAACAGCATCATCAGTGTTTCTTCAAAATAAAATATCTGTTTTTCTTGTGTCAGCCCAAGTTTGTCCAGCTGTGGTTTGTAATTCTGCCATTCTTTTAGCAGCAAATGTTGCATTATTAGTTTCAAGTGCGCTTCATAATTGTCCAGCGATATTACTTCTGTATCAACGTCAAAGAAATGTTCGAGTGCAGAGTGTGCAATGTTGCCTCTTACTTGGTGTATGTTTGGCGCTGCTTCTATCTTTTCTATGTAGGTATAATAGTATTTGCGCGGGCAATGTTTATACGTCTTTATCGAGCTTGGACTCTGTACTTTTCGTTCACCTTTTTGCATGAAATTATCAGAAGGGCCGTCATATTTATGCTTTTAGGTGTTTAAACCGGATATTTTTACAAAACCGTTGGTAAACTATCCGGTTTTTGTTGCAATGCGCATATAAAGGGTAAAATTAGTTTTATTTTTGTGAAACGCAACATTTTATTGACAATTTCACTTACCCTTTCAATAGTTGGAATTATCGCGTTATTCTTCCTTAAGCCTGATGTTTCTCCTCAATCTTTGCAGTTGACAGGCGTTGTCAATTATTACAACACAAAAGAAAAGGCTACTTTCATTAATTTTGTTCCTGACAATATGATGGTTGTTTCTTTTGATGATTTTAATGTTGAGCCAGGCAAACATACGTTGACAGGCCGTCTGCAGCAATATGAGGGAAAAGTTGAGTTTGTGGTGGATTCTTATGATTGAAGCAGTGTTGCTCGGCACTTTGATAGGGATTATTGCTGGCTTAATTCCTGGTTTTCACACTAATTTGATAGCGATTATTGTTGCAGGGTTGAACTTGGACGTCTGGTTTTCCTCTATTTTTCTTGTTGCTGTTGCAATATCCCGTTCTATTATTGATGCTGTTCCAACAGTCTTTCTTGGCGCTTCAGAAGATGTTATGGCTTTGCTTCCAGGCCATCATTTGCTGAAAAAGGGCTGCGGAGTTGAGGCAGTGAAGTTTTGTGTTATCGGCAGTATTTTCGGCATTATTGGCGGAATATTGCTGATTCCAATTTTCATTGTCGTTTTTCCTTTTTTGTTTGCTTTGGTTCGTCCTGTTCTTTTTTGGCTTCTTTTAATCTTTATTATGATTCTTTTAGCGCGTGATTCCTGGTGGGCGGTTGTTGTTTTCATTTTTTCAGGTCTTCTTGGAATTCTTGCTTTGAAGAGCGCTGTTGACCCTTTATTTCCTCTTCTTTCTGGTTTGTTTGGAGGTAGCGGCTTGATTTTTTCATTGTTGAGCAAGACTGAAATTCCGTTTCAGTTTGATATCGATGTTTTGCGTATGAAGAAGCTTCCATTAGCTCTTTCAGTATTAACTGGTGTTTTGGCCGGCAGCATTGTTACCTTATTTCCAGGCATTGGTCCTTCCCAAGCTGCTGCTTTGGCGCAGGTTAAGAAAATCAAGTCTTTGCGTTATCTTGTTTTAACAGGCGCATTAGGAACAGTTGATGTCTTGATTTCTTTGGTGACCTTTTTTGTTATCGGCAAGGCAAGGAATGGCGCTGTTGTTGTTATCGAGCAATTGCTTGGTGTTCTTTCAAAGTCTTCTTTGTTTTATCTGGTTGCAACAGCTTGCTTTGCCGCAGGTATTTCAGCAATCATAGCAATTTACGCCTCAAAAGGCTACTCTTTGCTTGTTGAAAGTGTTAATTATTCCTGGATTTCCTCGTTTGTTTTGTTACTTTTGTTGTTGATGAGTTATCTGTTGTCCGGCTGGCTTGGAGTGTTAATCTTCATTATTGCATCTGCAATAGGCCTTATTGCTCCGTTGACGAATATCTCAAGAAGTCATGCAATGGGTTGTTTGTTAATACCAACATTGCTCTTGTTGTGGTAACCTTT
>DATDPK010000015.1:0-7535 GCA_035292785.1 Candidatus Nanoarchaeia archaeon | reverse complement strand
CAACAGAGCCAGGCAGAGGGCAAAGTTACAGGGCAATAACACGAATTGGTGAACTTGCTGAAGAAAGACGTGCACAAGTTGCAGGAGTATACACTCTTGCGGACAACAGAGAGGTTGTGACCATAGTAACCAAGCATATCGGCGTACTTCCGGAAGCATCAGCCCTTTTCCCAGATGAAAAACGCATAATATCACCGCTTATTGCAGAAGTTCCAAAATCGCCAACAATAACAAGAGCGAGAACCTGCTATCTTCTTGACGCAGGAGCGGCGCCGGAGCTAACAACACCAGAACAATATCGTTTCTATGCACGCCTCGGCATAAACTATGCAGAAATCATAGGCAGAAGAGAAAATCCAACAGTAGGATTATTTAACGTTGGCGCAGAAGCCGGAAAAGGCAGCCCGCTGCTAAGAGAAACTTACGCCCTTCTTAACAAAAGCGGGCTTAACTTCATAGGAAACGTTGAGCCATTTGTCTGCGTGAACGATCGCGAAAAGGGCTCTGACCTGCCGCGCCCTGTTGACGTGGTTCTCGCCAGCGGAGAAATGGGAAACAACTTCATAAAATCCCTTGCAACAGGAGGCGATTTGGTAGGCCAATTCATACGTTATGAACTGGAAAGCGGAAACATCGTAGCAAGATACATCAAAAAAGCAGCTGTTGCACTCTTATTGCCTGTATTCAAGCGCGTCAAAACAAGAATGGACCCGAGCAGGATGGGAGGAGCTTATTTCGCCTGCGGCGTAATTCCCGTAACTAAAAACCACGGCACAGCGACCACAGAAGGCAATATTGCCGGACTGGAAAAAACAATCTGGTTTATTGAAAACAATGTTCCAGAAATTATGCGGACAATATTCAAAAAAGTAAAGCGCCAGGCAGCCTAACAATTACTGCCGAAAATATCAACAACAGAGCCGACCAAGACATTCTTTAATAACAAAATAAGGTCGCCTGTGTTAACAGCTGAATCCTGATTCCTATCAACATCAATCATACAGCTGCTTTGCACAGCAGGCGTAATACAAGTTGTTGAGTTCTGAGTCACTTTTGTAAGCAATAAAATCATATCTCCCAAATCAGTCTGGTTATTATCATTCAAATCAATGTCTGACAGGCAAGTTGCAGACAAAACATTTACAGAAATACTTGCATTCATATCCCCTGCAAATGCTGAGATTGAGTGATTTCCTGAAGTAAGATTGACTGTTACATTAGTGCCGTTAGCGAAATTGCCAGAAATATTTGAAAACCACAAAACTGTGACATTTGTCGCATTACCAGTCCAATTGGCAACAAGGATTGTACCATTTGCAAGCAAAGTAGAATTATTCTCTGGCTCGATAATGGTCACATTCAGAACAGTTTCGTTCATTTCAACAGTCTCATTTGTCTCGTTAGACAAAATTACCTGAATGGAAACATTTGCTGAAACAGTCAAGTTATCCTCTGAAGCATTTGCAAAAATAGTATGATTGCCTTCAGTAAGATTTGCAGAAGTATTTTCGCCAAATCCAATAATTCCAAGAAGACTTGAAGACCAAACAATTGAAACATTGGTAAGATTGCCTGACACCGAGGCAACCAACTGAGTTGTGTTTGAAGAAATTGTTGAATTATCCAAAGGCTCGATGATGGTGACATTCAATACGGTTGTGTTGGTCTCGTTAGTCTCATTTGTAGCATTGTAACCAAGACTCTGCAAGGCAGCAAAGATATCAATCCTTGGGAAACTACTAACAGTGACGCCAGTTGAAATTAGCGCCTGCTTAATCTGGTCAGGCGTGAAAGTCTGGGCAGTCAAACTGCCATACTGCATCAACAAAACAACAGCACCAGAAACGTGAGGAGTTGCCTGAGACGTGCCGCTCAAAGTTCCTGTAGAACTTCCTGTTTGGGCGCTTGTGATAGAAACACCTGGAGCAAGGACTTTAAGCAAAGAACCCTGATTTGTGAAAGAAGCCATAGCATCAGACTTATCAGACGCGCCAACAGAAACTGCATTAGGAGAACAAGCGGGATAACTGATGCCACTGGAATAACCATTATTTCCAGATGCAAATATACTTGGAATTCCCAGATTGTAAGCAGAGTTAATGGCCGTATCAAAATAAGTCGGGCAGGTATCAGACTGATAATTGCCGTTGTCGCCAAAACTGCCGCTGATGACCTTTATATTGTATGCGTCCTTGTTATTAATACAAAAATCAAGCCCTGCAAGAATATCAGAAAGATAACAAACAGAATCACACACCTTCACTGCCACGATATCAGCGCCCGGAGCAACGCCGTTGCTGCCGGCAAGAATGCCGGAAACGTGAGTGCCGTGGCTCTGCGAATGAGTGTCAGTTGCAACAGTATCATCTGCAAGGCCATTAGGGCAGCAATTGTTAGCGCAAAAACATTTCTGAGCAACAACCCTGCTCCCAAAAACAGGATGGTCTGCCTGAATGCCGGTGTCAAGAATGCAGGCGCCAATGCCTGCACCAGTCAAAGCAACACTGCTGATAGAAACCTGGTGAACATCATCCGCATTAACCAAAGGAACGCTCTGGGCAAGAGACAATGAAAAGCCAATATCAGAATAAACCGCCTCGACCAAAGGATGGTCCTTTAATTTTTCAATGCCTTCAGGCGTGGCTTCAACAATCATCGCAGGAACAGTTTCCAAAGCACGCTCAACTTCAACGTCAATTACCTCTTCAGCGCCCATAACTTCAGCAACCAAGCCAGGACTATTCACATCCTCCAATACCTGCTCCTGAGAATCAGCGACAGCCTCACGAAGCTCTTCAACACTGAGTTCATCATCAAATGCAACAGAGCCGGTTATAGCATTGCTGCTGGCAGGCCTTAAAACAACCACAACACGCTCGGTTGTAGAATCAGTAACTCTTCCAGTGATAGTTGGATGTACAGCGATAAATATAGCGAACAAAAAAGCCATTCCCAACCAAATCCATATTTCTGAACGCATAACTCCTCTTTTATCATTAAAAAACACATACCGCTTTTATGCTTTGCGATGACAAACTTTAAATAGCAACAATTAAGAATTTCAAATATGAGATTTTCAATAATCCTGCTCATCCTAATGCTAAGTTTGCCTGTTCTTGCAGAACAATTTGAACTTGCGCCCTCTGATTCAACAATAACCGCTCCAGGAACAATATACATAAACATAATGCTGAACAACACAGAACCCATCTACGGTTTTGAGCTGAGCATAAGAGAAAGCAGCCCACGTTCGGTATTCTCTCACATTGAAACAACAAGCAGGACAGCAAACGCACTTGCGACAAGCGTGAATCAAGCAGATGACAAGGTCAAAGTCGCAGTTGTCCTAAGCGCATCAGGACCAGGAATAACTGCAGGAACAGGAAGCGTACTAAAAATAACATATTCGGCAACAGGAAAAAGCGACGGAGAAATAACGTACACGCCTGAAAACCTGGCAGTATACAACATAAACGGAACAACAATACAAGGAAACTCAATAAGCGGAGCAACAATAACGCTTCAGGAATCAAGCTCAAGCTCTTCTGCATCAGGAGGTTCTGGCGGAGCAGGAGGCGGAGGAACTGGAAGCGCAAGCGGCGCAAGCAGTGCTTCAAGCACATCAAGCGCAAGCTCGTCCACAAGCTCATTCATTCCATTCAGCCAATTGCAGACAAATAAGCCTATAGAAACACCAGCGCCAGAACTATTGCCGGAAGTCGTTGAGGCAAATCTTTCCACGACAGAAGAACTTAAACCTGCAACCCCAAAAAACTATTTCCCGTTCATAATAACTGCCCTGATAATGCTGACAGGCGGGATAATAGCAATATTCGTCTTTGTAAAAGACAGGGAAAATAAAAGAGAAAAATACGCAAAAGAACTAAAACAAAGACAAGTTGAGCAAAACAAGCAGCAAGAGCAAAAAGCCGAACCTAAGTCGGAATATACGAAGGAATCTGAGTCGGGACAACAACGGTCTGCGTGAGAGGGACGCCCTTTAATTCTCCACCACACCTGCACATACTCAAAACAGTACCGAACTCATTAGAGAAAACATTAATTGGAGTAACAGGAGTACAGCCAACATAAACACACGCCTCATCAGGCTGCATCTGCGCTCTGCCTGCACCATAATACCATCTTCCACCGCCAGAATACGAATAAGCACCAGTGCTTGATTCCAAGGCAACCATAGCAGTCAACATACCTATTGCTGCAAATGCAACCAATGAAAATAACACGAGTTCTCTCACCATCTTTTTCAAAGCATAAAACACTTCTGAGTTATATAAAGGTTACGATTGAGAAAATAAAAGCGCCCCCGGCCAGACTCGAACTGGCGACCTATGGATTTCTTTCAGACCTTGAAAAGTCGAGATAACAGTCCATCGCTCTACCGGCTGAGCTACGAGGGCATATTCATTCGTTGACTTAGGAGACATTTAAATATGTTTTGCTTGCCTGTTCGAACTTCAACAAGTTTCTTTTGTTCGAAGTACCGATAAGAAAAAGCCATCTTTTAAGGTTCTTAAATCCAGGCAATTCCATACGATAATACCCTTTGCCCTGTTTGGACAAAGAGCCAAAAAAACCATTGCGCCTCAAAACTGCAAGTATTGAGTCAAGGAAATGAAAGCTTTTGCTGCATATTTCAATTCTGGGATAATACGCATATGTGCGATGTTGTTTTGACAATACAACACAGCCGTCTGTATCAAAAACACCCCGGATAAACGCAAGCTGGAGTCCTTTACTTTTAGTAACGAATGGAGGAATTTTAAGCTCGTCATATTTGTAACCAATTGGAAGCCCGAGTTTGTGCAGTCTTGCAAATAGCAATTTATCACTGAATTTGATATAGACAGTGTTTTCATCAGTTCTTTCTTTAGCAACAACACGTTTTTCAAAGACTTCGTAAAATAGACGGGGCACGTATCTTTTGAAGTAATCTAAATCTTTTAGTTTGTTTCCAGAGCAATAAATGAAATATTTTACTTGTATGCTGGATTTAGACAAACAACCGTCTCCGCAAAGAATTCCAAGAAGCTCTGCGCAAGCAACATCTTTTTTCATAGTAATAACTTATCATGTTTTATTTATATACGCTGTGCGCACGTCAGTCCAGTGTCTTGTGAAAATTTCCGGATTTTCCGTAAATCTTCCGAAAAGCACAATCTTAATAAACACCGACGAAGAAAGTTAGCATATGCTTGAAAATTATGACCTTGAATTAGACGCAGTAGAAGCAAAAATAAAGGCAGAAAAAGCCAAAATAGTATGCTTACAATTACCTGATGGGCTAAAGCCCCACGCGCAAGAAATTGTCAAAGAACTGCAAAAAAGAACAAATGCAACAGTGCTCACGTGGTTGGGAAGCTGCTGGGGTGCGTGTGATGTTCCGCTGGAAGTAAACAGATTAGGCGTTGACTTGCTTGTCCAATGGGGGCACAGCGAATGGGGACATTAGCACAGGCAGCAGCAGTGCTCGGGCTTCTCGCAGGATACATTATTGCAAGACTGGCAAAAGAAGAAGTCAAGCCTGGCACAAAATATTTCAAAATATTACAGCACGCCATACTGGCAGCAATACTTGGAGTTATCGTTTGGAATTACAATCAAATTGCAGCCATAATTGGGGCGCTCGCACTACTCTCAATTTTGTGGAGAATGTCCTGGAAACACCCGCTATTGCCAACTGCTGCATTGCTGGGAGCGCTCACAGCACAATACCCAATAGAAATTCTGACATTCTTATACTTTATACCAACAGCAACAGTATATAATAAAAACAAGACAATAATTTTGACAGCAACTATGTTCATCCTCGGACTTGCCGTTTCAAAGCTTTTCTAGCAAGCCAAAGATAATCAACTGCTGAAACCAATGAGAAAAATATTGCAACAAGAAGAATCCACCAAGCTATCCACCAGGTCAAAAACGCAGCAATAATGCCTGCCATCTCAAAAGTGGTCTTTGCCTTGCCCAAGAAAGACGCAGGAATGACAAGGCCCCTGCCCAGCAGCATTCGAAGGCCAACAATGAAAAATTCCCTTATGATAATAACCCACGCCATCCAAGCAGGAATGCCCCTGCCGATAAGAAAAATCAGTGCAGAAACCACAAGCAGTTTATCAGCCAAAGGGTCAAGCAAAATACCAAACCTGGATGTAGTTTTGAACTTTCTTGCAAGATAACCGTCCAAAGCATCAGAAGCAGCGAGAATACAAAAAATAACCAAGGCAATAATCCTGTTGTCGGTGTACAAAAAAAACACAAAAACAGGAATAAACGCGATTCTTAACATCGTTACAAGATTAGCCCAGTTTACCATTTCACATCACGAATCCCGATAAAGTATCCAATTCTTACTGAAATAACGTGGCCAAAAGCACTGACTATGATTATGATTAATGCGTTGAGCCAGCCAGGGAAGAATACAAGACTTCCAAGAGCCAAAGCACCGATTGTGTAGTCAACCTGGTCAAAAGGAATCCAAGGACTGCCTGGCTTTCTGCCGGCACGGCGCTTGAAAAAACTCTTAACAGCATCACCAATCAAGGCGCCTGAACCGATTAAAAAACTCCAATAAACAGCTGAGAAATCAAATGGCCAATAAAATTTTGACATAATAAAACCAGCAAGAATTGCGCCTGCGACACCAAATACAAAACCCTTCCAAGTCTTGTTATTGCCAAAAATCCTGATATTTCCAATCGACAATCCAAAATCCATAGGCGTATTCCAAGGAATTCCTTTTACGAAAACAGGCATCATATTAGCCAGGTACGCAGGAATCAACAGGTAAAGCAATTGCAAGACGGCCATTGCAATAATTGTTCAAATTCTCTTATAATAAACTTTGGTACTGGAACAGTAAGCTTTAAATAGATTTAATCGAAAGAATAACACAAAAGAGGTGCACGATGTTAACAGTATATGACTGGGTTTACGGAATAGCAGTATTAACCACAGTTCTACTAAGCATTTTTGCAGGATACATAGCACTAAGCATATTCCAACACTCAAGCAAGCACAAATACCTTGCAGCCTGGCATCCTATGATTTATGCATTAATCCTGTTCGCAATGCTGGAAATATCCGGCGCGCTAAAAATCTTCGGCATCTGGAGCACGCCTTGGCTATCACACGTGCTGGCTTCATTAATTCTGGTATTATTGATAATAGCATTAAACAGACAAATCAATATCACAAAAGGGTGGACTGAATGAGCCTGGGACTTGCAATAGCACAAGCAGCGCCAATCTATAACTTAGGATTAGTTGCCATAGCATTATTCTTATTCGTAAAACTATTCAACACGCCAATAAAAGACAGAAGAGTTTACTTGTTTCCCTGGAAACTGATATTCATTGCATTGACAATTTTCGTTGTTGAAGAAGTGCTTACAGTCTTGCGCACATTTGACGTTGTAAACATACCAACGCACATAAACGGCTTCTTTGAACTGCTAATCATTACAACATTCATTTACGCGCTTCTATTGCAGAAAGAACACCTGAAAAACAGGTAAA
>DATDPK010000014.1:0-14784 GCA_035292785.1 Candidatus Nanoarchaeia archaeon | reverse complement strand
GTTTCTTTCGTCATTTATCCTTGTCAAATGAAACACAATATTTAAATACGTTCTTCCTAACTTTAAATATCAAAAGAGGGGATTTATGGATAAATCAAAGTCTTTTGTTTTATGGTTCAATGAAATAGGAATTGCTGACATTCCTTTAGTTGGCGGCAAGAATGCTTCTTTGGGTGAGATGTATCAGAATCTGACTGCCAAAGGCATTAAGGTTCCTAATGGTTTTGCGATTACTGCTTATGCTTATCAGTATGTTCTTGAAAAGTCTGGCGCTATGTCTGAGTTGAAGTCTGCTTTGCGTGGTCTTAATCCTAAGAATATCAAGGCTTTGGCTGAGGCTGGGAAAAAGGCAAGGGATGTCATTATGCATTGTGATTTCCCTTCAGATTTGCAGGTAGCGATTATTTCTGCGTATCAAAGGTTGTGCAAGGAAAATAGGGTAAAGAGTGTTGATGTTGCTGTGCGTTCTTCTGCTACTGCTGAAGACTTGCCAGAAGCGTCGTTTGCCGGCCAGCAGGAGACTTTTTTGAACATTACTGGTGTTCACGAGTTGTTGGATGCCTGCAAGCGTTGTTTTGCTTCCTTGTTCACCAACCGTGCCATTGCGTACAGGGCTGAGCATAAGTTTGACCATTTCAAGGTCTACCTGTCTATTGGCGTTCAGAAGATGGTTCGTTCTGATTTGGCTTGTGCTGGTGTTATGTTTACTTTGGATACTGAAACTGGTTTTCCTGATGTTGTTTTCATTACTGGCAGTTATGGTTTGGGCGAGAGTGTTGTTCAGGGTGCTGTTAATCCGGATGAATTTTACGTTTTCAAGCCTACTTTGCGCCACGGCTTTAAGCCTTTGATTGACAAGCGTTTGGGCGAGAAAGCTACTAAGATTATTTACAGTGAGGAAGGAACTAAACCTATTAAAAAAATTGACACGCCTGTTGAAGAGCGCAAAAAATTCTGTTTGACTGATGAGGAAGTTTTGATGCTTGCTGAGTGGGGTGTTGAGATTGAGGACCATTACGGCAAGAAAAAGGGCAGATGGTGTCCCATGGATATTGAGTGGGCTAAGGATGGCAGGAATAATGAATTGTACATCGTGCAGGCGCGTCCTGAGACTGTTCAGTCGCAAAAGAATCGCAACATAATCGAAGAATACAAGTTAAAGCAGAAAGGAAAAGTTTTGGCAACAGGTAAGAGTGTTGGCAACAAGATTGCTCAGGGTCCTGCTCACGTTATTCGTGATGTTCGCGACATTAGCCAGTTCAAGCCTGGTGAAGTTTTGGTTACTGAGATGACTGACCCTGATTGGGTTCCTGTTATGCGTATTGCTTCTGCGATTGTGACTAATCGTGGCGGCAGGACTTCTCACGCGGCTATTGTCAGCCGTGAGCTTGGTCTTCCCTGCCTTGTTGGTACTAATAGTGCTACGCAGTCAATAAAGAACGGTCAAAAGGTTACTGTTAGTTGTGCTGAGGGCGAGCACGGTTATGTTTATGAGGGTTATTTGAAGTATGCTGTTGAAAAAATTAATGTTGAGCACGTTCCAAAGCCTAAAACTATGGTTATGATGAATATTGGCAATCCTGATGAGGCTTTTGAGCTTTCTTTCCTGCCTAATGATGGTGTTGGTCTTGCGAGGGAGGAGTTTATCGTTACTGATTTTGTGAAAGTTCATCCGATGGCTTTGGTGAAGTTTAATGAGATAAAAGACGAGAAAGTCCGTAGCCAGATTGAAGATATTACTGCGGGTTATAAGGATAAAAAGCAGTTTTTTGTTGAAAAGCTTTCTCACGGTGTTGCCACTATTGCTGCTGCTTTCTACCCTCGTGATGTTATTTTGCGTTTTAGTGATTTCAAGACTAATGAGTATGCAAATCTTGTTGGCGGAAGTCAGTTTGAGCCTAAGGAGGAGAATCCTATGATTGGCTGGCGTGGCGCTTCACGATATTATAATCCTCGTTATAAGGAGGGTTTTGCTTTGGAGTGCCAGGCAATTAAGAAAGTCAGAGAGGAATTCGGTCTTACCAACCTTAAGGTTATGATTCCTGTCTGTCGCACTCCTGAGGAAGGCAGGAAGGTTCTTGCTGTTATGAAGGAGAACGGTTTGCAGAAGGGTAAAGGCAATCTGGAAGTTTATGTTATGTGTGAGATTCCGAGCAACGTTATTCTTGCTGACCAGTTTTGTGATATTTTTGACGGTTTTAGCATTGGCAGTAATGATTTGACGCAGATGACTTTGGGTGTTGACCGTGACAGCGCGCTTGTTGCTGATATTTATGACGAGAGGAGCGAGGCTGTCAAGCGGATGATTGCTCACGTGATTAGTGTTGCGAAGAGCAGGAAGAAGAAGATTGGTATTTGCGGTGATGCTCCTTCGACTTATCCTGAGTTTGCCGAGTTTTTGGTTGATTGCGGTATTGACAGCATTAGTTTGAGTCCTGATGCATTAGTAAGAATGCGTGTTGTTATTGCAAATCACGAAAAGAAGAGGAAAAGATGAAAAAGGAAACGCTTAAGCAGTTATTTAAGGAAGAGGATAAGATTCATAGTTCTGTTCGCCAGATTGGTGAATTATTGCTGGAGTTGAGTGATTTTAGTCTTGCAAAGTCTGTTTTGGAGCTTGCCAAGGTTCAGGTTGTTGGCAAGAGATTGCGTAATGTTTGCGATAATATCAGCGAGCATGTTCACGAGGCGAGGAAAAAGCTTGGTGCTTTGATGCTTCATCATACTCACGTTCAGTTTAAGAAGGGTGATAAGTCTTTGCACGATATGGAGCGTGAGCTTTCCTTGATTCACGGCAATCTTGAGTCTATTGGCAGTATTGCTGAGGGTTTTTTTGAGTCTCAGGACAGGAAGGCGGCGTTTGCCAACTTGAATAGTGCTTATAACTCTCTTGTGCAGAATGTTATGTCTTTGTTGGTTGATGAGTCTTCTGTGAAGAAAGTTGTATTGCACTGAGTGTGGTAACATACTTTTTTATACTGATTTATTTTCAATATTGCAATGGCTTCGCGTGGTAGACCTGTTAAATCAGAAATAAGGCAGAATGTTGTTGAAATTCTGAACGTTATAGGCTCTGCTTATGGTTATTTGATTCATAAGTACTATAATGAGCTCTTTCCTGCCTGTACAAGGGAGAATATTTACTATAATTTGAAAAAGGGCGTTAAGCTTGGCGAGTTTGAGCTTGCTGAAATCAAGCAGGAGAAGGGCGCTTATAGCTGGGGTACTGTTGTTGAGAAGAAGTATTACAAGCTTGGCCCTAAGGCAGTTCCGAGAAACAATCCTAAGGTTAAGGATTTCTTTGACAAGCTGAAGCCGAGAAAGTGAATCCTGTTTTTTGCAGCAGTATTTTAACAAATTCTACTCTTCCTCTGTATGATGTATCCATTCCGCTTTGTGGTGCAAGTCCTGAGTATGGTGCTCCTGCCGCATTTATTGGTCCGAAGCTTAATTGCTGGTCTGTTGCCCTTACCAAATCTTCGAGAGCACAAGCTGCCTTCAATGCGCCGATATAATCGTGTGTTGGATTGAACCCCACAATTCTCACGTGTCTTTCAGACAGTGCTGTTGTATGACAGTTTGGATAATCAAGGAATAATTCTGGTTTTTCTGGCTGCACTCGAAATGCATCGATGAGCAGTATGTGTTCTCTGTATTGTCTTATGAACTCTGCTATGTTTGTTTTTACTCGTTCTGTTGATGTTACATTTGCTGCTTCTTCTATGCTTGCTAGAATATCAACCATTTTTTCATGGTTCTGTACGAATGCGCTTATTGTAAAGCCGTATTTTCTTATTCTTTCTTGCATTGTTTTTCTTGCTTCTTGCGGGTTTTCTGCCATATCGTAGAATATTTTGTCAAATCTGCGGTCTGGAATTCCTGATGGAATGCATATTGGGTCGCATACTGATTGCGATAATGCTTGATAGAATCCCTGCAATGCTAAGTGAATCTGCGCAGAGTCAGACGGATTCGGCTCTTGCGGAAGCAGTTCTTCTGGAATTTCTTCTAAACTCATCTTGGCGCCGGAAGTGCAGTTCTTTCCGGTTTTACTCCTATCTTTAGCAGCGCTTCAAGCAGTTTTGTTGTTCGTTCCGGCACTGCTGCGCTTCCCGTCAGTGTGATTGTGCCGTTGCTTGCAAATAAGTGTCCATCATAGTCTGTTCCGTCATAATAATGGTCGCTTGTATAATCGCGTGGGTTAAGTCCTGCATTGATGTTAGTTATAACATATCTGTCTGTTGGCATATTTACTACGGTCTGCTTGACTTGTTGGATGTCTGCTGGTTTTTCAGCTTCTTGCAGGCCTATTGTATAAAATCTCCATCCTTCAAGTATTCTTAGTGGATGTATGGCTTCATTCCACGGGAATTTGAATTTTGCCCTATGGAAAGCATATTTGTGTTTGATTTGAGTTCCGCCGCAATAAAAATTGTCTTGTAGCGAGGTGAATGGCAGGACTCTTGCTGTTTGCGCCAGTTCAAATAGCTTGCCCACTTCTGTTTCAAGGCGCTTTTGCTGTTCCTTGTCTTCTGGATGATGATACACATCATATCGGTCAAGCTCTTCTCTTAGTCCGACAAACTCTTCTGGCACTGCGGCTCTCATCCAGACGTCTAATCTTATGGAACTCTCAGCCAGCAGTCCAACCAACAGCTTTAACTGTTCAGGACTTGTATAACTGAATACTTGTTCTTCCCCCATAATGTGCTATTCTATCGTCGAGGTTTATATTTCTTTCTCTTCAATGCTCTGTAGAATTAGCAAATCTTGTGTTGTTAACTTTCCGCCTTTTTTGATTTTATCTTGAACTTCTTGTTGTAAGTCTGATAGTTTTTTCTTTTTCTGTTGTTCTGTTCTTACTCTGCCTTCTGTGGCTTCTTCGCCTATTTTCTTTCGTAATTCTGTTAGTTCTTTGAGCTTTCCTTCAAATGGCGCGCTTTGCTCAGATAATTCTTTTTTCCTCGCAGTTATTTGTTCGTTGAGTTCTTTTTCCTGTTTCTTGAGCTCATCTATTTTTTTGCTTAACTCCATTAGTTTTTCGTGTTTTTCCTGCGAGCTTTTGGCTTTTTGCTGTATTTGTTCGTGGAATGTGTCTGCTTGGTTCTTCAACTGGTCTATTTCCTTGCTTAGGCCTTTTGTGTTCTGCCATAGTCCTGATACTTTCTCTGCTTCTTTCAGCTTTTTCTCAAGTTCTCTGATTGTTTTCATCAGTTTCTTTTCTTTTTCAAAGCTCGGGGCTTCTGTTTCTATCGTGTACTGCAGTTTTTCAATCTGCTGTTTCAATGCCCCTGGGCTGATTTTTACTCCTCTTTTTGCTTCAACAGTTTTCTTTTCTCCTGAGACTTTTTTGAAAGTGTCTATTTTTTCTTTTATTGTTGTGGCGAATTTTGCTCTTTCTTCTTTTGTTGTTTTGACTTCAGAAGTTAGTTTGTCTCTTTCAGACCTTAGCGGCCTTATTTCTTTTATCAGTGAAGAAATCTGTTTTCCAATCTCTTTTCTTTGTGAAAAAAGCTTTTCTTTTTGGTCGTCTAGCTGGTTAAGCTTGTCTCGCAGTTCTTTGATGTCTTTTTGAAGGGCATCAATTTGGCGATGTATCTGCTGTTTCTCTTGCGGTGTCAACATTCAATTTCCTCCAGCTAGATAAGTTAAACATAAAAAAATTATTTCTAGCCGAAGAGTGCGCTGAGTCCTGCGGCAGCTGCTTCTTCTGTTTTCTTTGCATCTTCAGCAGCTTTCTTCTTGTCTTCTTTCTTTTCTGCTGCTGGCGCTGCTCCTGCTGCGGGTGCTGCAACTGCTACTGGCGTTGCTGCTTTCTTTACAGCTTCATCGATATTTACGCCTTGAAGGCTTGCTACGAGTCCTTTTAATCTTGCATCGTCTGTTTTGACGCCTGCTGCCTCGAGTACCTTCTTCACATTTGCTTCTTCTACTTTTTGCCCTGCTTTGTGGAGGAGCAATGCTGCATATATGTATTCCATTTTATTTACCTCCGTTGAATATTATTGAGTTTGAACATTTCCTTCCTGTGCAACTGCTTGTGCGGCTCTGTATCCTTTTGCCAGTATTTCTTCTACAAGTTCTGGCTCCATCACGTTGCCTTCTATTCCTACTGCTTTTGCTTCTCTGAATGCTTTTGACAGCAGTGTTTCTATTGTGTCTTTTGAGATGAATGTTATTTCTATTGCAAGGTTGAATGCTCCGCCTGCTGCTCCCATCAGGTCTTGCATGAATTTTGTTTCGTCTATGTCAAGTACTGTTTTTGGATATATGATTCCTTTTTCGTAGACGCAGTGTAAGTCTAGGCCTATTTCCATTGGCTCTACGCCTAATCTCTGCAGCATGCTTGCTAATGGTCCGCTGATTGGCTGGCCTTCTTTTACGACTGTTGTTTCTTGTTTGATTGCGACTTTTCCGCCTTCTACTCCTGCTTTGATGCCGAGTTGTGCGAATTCTGAGATTACTGGGCCTGGTGTGAATGGTGTTGGTCCTGGCTGCAATGTTATGTCGTGTGGTGCTAATTGTCCTGGCTTTGCTGCTGCAGGCGTCTTGCTCTTCTTGATTATGTTGTATAGTGCGAATGGATTTTCTTTTGTGAACATTAGTGCCGGCATTCCTTTGAGGCTTTCAATTAGTTTTTCTCCGCTTGGCAGGTTTAGTTTTTCAAGTCCCAGCTTGAGCAGTGTTTTTCTCGTCATTACCAGTTCTACTTTTCCGCGCAGCTGTTTTTTCATCTTTAGAAGGCTGCTTGCCGGCATGTTTTCAAGGTTCAGGATGCCGATTATCGGGTATTTTTTTGACAAGTCTTGTATTTTCTTTACTACTTCTTTCTTTTCCGGTGCTGCCTTGGAGGTCTTGGTCATTTTTTGGCCTCCTTGTCTTCTGTTATCTTTACCGGCTTGCTCATTGTGAGCTTGAGTAGTGTTGATTTGATGTTTTGTGCTTCTTGTGGTAGCTTGTGCAGGACGTTTGTGTAGACTGTGTTGATGTTGTCTGCTACTTGTTCTGGAGGCATTTCCTCTTTTCCTACCATTGCTTTGATGCTTGGCTGTGTTTTTGCAGAGACTTTGACTGTTTGCCTTAATTGTTCAGCCAGCACTTTGAGGTTTGCGTTTGGCGGGACTACGCATCCTGCTTTTGGGTTCGGCATTTTTCCGCGTGGTCCCAGCACTCTACCAAATGTTTTTGCAACGTCCGGCATAATGTTTGCCTGTGCTATGAAATAGTCATATTCGCGCCCCAATACTTTTACTGCTTTCTTGTCTGCAGCGTATCTTGGGAATTCGTCGTGTAGAATTACTTTGTCGCAGCTTTGTTTTGCCTGTTCTGCCAGTTCTGGTCCTACTAGTGCTGCTATTTTTGTCTTTCTGCCTTTGTCAAACGGCAGTTTTATCCATAGTTCTACCTGTTGTTCTGGCTTTTTGAGGTCTAACTCTCTTAGATTGATGATTAGCTCATAGCTCTGTTTAAACTTTCGTTTAGGAGCTTGTTTTAATGCTTCTATTGCTTGTATGAATTGTTTTTTGTCCATCCGAACTCCTTCCTTTATGACTGTGAGGATGTCTTGACAACGAATGTTGGCAAGACAATGATTCCCTCCCACCGAAGTGGTTAAGTTATTGGGATATTATTCAGCGACGAGAGGTGGTTTATAAAGGTTTCTACAAATATTAGAATGGCGCTTTGAATGAACGATACGAAAAGGTGAGATTTCTTTACGATTTCAAAAATATAAGATGATTGATTAAATATTGGTCTAAGTGTACATACATTATTAAAATATTTATTCTTTCTTATGCGTAATATGACATTTATACAAGGAAAAGTGAAAGAACTCGCGGGAAGCCATAAAGATTTATTTTTGAAACTCGCATTTGAAACTGTTCTTGCTAGAATTAACAAAGAAATTCCGCAGATTCTGACCATGGGGTGGGCAAAAGAAATTTCAGATAAGGATTTGTTTCATGTCCATGTTTGTATTCCATGGGTTATTGATTTGCCCAATTTTAGCGGAGATGAAGAATTAATTAAGTGGCTTGTTGATAACGCCGTTTTACTTTATCATTCACAAGAATGGACAGGGATATATACAGATAGAAATATTATTTCCAAAAAAAATCCAGATACTATTTATACAGATAATTCTAGAAAAACTATTAACCCAAATCATCTTCAAGCATATGCAGTAATTAGTTTGTATTTTAAAAAAGGCATATCTGGAAGAATAGAAATTACAAAAGCGATAGTTAATGATTAGCGGGTTATTTGCCTTCTTGGAGAGTCGACCTTCCGATAATCTCTGCCTTCTAGGACGGTCCAAAAAACCGAAAGTCCAGAGTCACGCGTTAGAAAACAACCTTCAAATGCCAGGCGGGCACTGTTTCCCCCTGAGGGTTACGCAGTTTGCTATCCGTTGGCGAGTGTCAGTGGTCAAAGCCCTGCAGCGAGGGGCTGCTAGGCCATTTTGATACAAAAGGAACGTGTTCGAATCTGTCGGGCACTTTGTCTTGCAAACCCCTGCACAGAAAGCTGGTGAGGGAACTTGTACACTCGCGCGCTCTGTAATGCCCTGCATTTCCACATCAACCACTCTTCCTATAGCGCTGCCTTGGGCCAACAACACTAATCCAATGACTGCAACAATTGCTACTACGCCAAGAATTATTAATGATACTCTCTTTCCTTCTTCAGCCATACGAACATCACCTTTTGATAGAATATAGAACTTGATTATTTATATATCTTTCTGGAGCAAAGACCGGACTACTTCCTCTGCTTTTTAGGAGTTATCGTAGTACAATTATCTCCCAAACCTTCTCTCTCTGTTCTTGTACTCTTCTATGCACGCCAAAACATCTTCTTTCTCAAGTTCTGGCCATAGTTTGTCTATGAATATTAGTTCTGAGTATGTTGCCTGCCAGGGCAAAAAGTTTGATGTTCTTTGTTCTCCGCCTGTTCTGATTACTATGTCTGGGTTTGAGTCCAGCCATAGGTGTTTGCCGAATAGTTCTTCGTTTATCTTTGCCGGGTCTAATTTTCCTTCTTTTGCTTCTATTGCAATCTTCTGCACCGCAGCTATTATCTCCTCTCTTCCGCCGTATGCCATTGCAAAATTAATTCTTCTTTGTTTGTTTTCCTTTGTTGCTTCCATTACTTTATTCTGTAATTCCTGCAGTTCTTTTGGCAGCATCCATTGTCTGCCTATGAAGTTGATTCTTATTCCTTTTTCCGCCATGTCTTTGAGCTTGTCTGGTTTTAGTAGTTCTTCTGCTTCTTTTTTGAACACGTTCATTATGTAGTCAAATTCTTCTTTTGGGCGATTAAAATTCTGTATGGAGAACACGTAAGCAGTTATCTCTTCAGCTCCTATTTCAAAGCACCAGTCTGTGAATTTTTTGAATTTTTCCGCGCCCCATTCGTGTCCTTTCCAGGGTTTTAGCATTAGTCTTTTTGCGAATCTTCTGTTGCCGTCCAGTATTACTCCTATGTGTCTTGGCACAGTCATTTTGTCTTCACCTGTTCAAATAAGTGCAAAAATTGTTCGTTGTTCAGTTTCAGTCCTGCTTCTACTGCCAGGTTTGCCAGTTTTTTGGCGCTTTCATCTGGTCTTTCTTCTGATACAAAGTTCAGCAATTGCTGTAATGTGTCATCACATAGGTATCCTTCGTTCATCGCAAGTACTGCTTTCTTCTGGTTTTGCCGTATTGTCTTTTCTTGCAAGCTCACAGTAATGTCTTCTTTGGTAAAGTCGTTATTTTGTCGGGAAAATCCGTGATTGCTTAGCTCTTGTTTTATTGCTTCTATTACTGCTTCTTGGAAGCCGGCTGGCAGTTGTACTGTTGTTTCAGAAGTCTTTCCTGGAAAGTGAGTCTTGCCTAAGTATTTTGATACTTTTTGTCGCGAACCCCAGGGTGTCCATTCGTTTTCCACAAGGTAAGCATATTCTCTTCCTTTGATTTTTTTTACGCGTACAAACATTGTAAATAGGCACTATGGGGCTTATTTTTATAGTTTATGATTTTCAAGAACAAAAATTACTTCAATTCTTTCGCTTCAGACTTGAGTTTCTCAGCATCTTTCTGCAGTCTTTTTGCAGCCGCAACCAGTGTTTTGCGCGGGTCTGCTCCGTCTGTTTCAAGAACAAATTTTGGAATTTCAATCAATGGATGCTCGATCGCGTATGCTGCTGCTTTGACGTGTTCGTCATTCCATAGCTCTTTTCGCAGTGCATTGTTGAGTGTGTGTCCTTCTCCTTTGACTTCAAAAACAAGCCTGTTTTTCTTCTCTTCTAATATTTTGACTTCCATATTATTCGCAACCTCCCTCTTGCTTATAAACTTTTCTGGCTGAGTGAAATCAGCTGTGCAACTGCTGTTATTCCTGCTGTTTCCACTCGTAATATTGTTGGTCCAAGTGAGACTAAAGTACATCCTGCTTCTTCGGCAGCATCCATTTCTGCTTGTGTGAAGTCTCCTTCTGGGCCCACTATAATTAGCGCGCTTTGGCATTCGCAGTACTCTTCTGCCAGTAATTGTCCTGTTGGGTGGCATAAAAAGGCGTGATTGTAGTTTTTTATCGTCGGTAAGAGCTCTCCGAATGCTATTGGCTTGCTTACCATAGGCACTATGTTTCTATCACTTTGGCAACACGCCTCTATTGCTATCTTCTTCCACCTCTCTACTTTCATCTCGCTCGGCTTTACTACGCTCCTACTGCAAATCATAGGCACTATGTTTATTACGCCTAATTCACTCACTTTCTCTACTAAAAAGTCCATCCTATTGCCTTTTGGCACTGCTATTGCGAGTGTTATCTTCAGATTAGGCTCTTTCCTGCCCTTTACTTCACGTTCTATTGCTATGTGGCCCTCACTCACTTTTCCAGAACAAACTGCCTCAAATTCGCGTCCTTTGCCATCAAAAACGCGTATTTTAGCCCCTTCTGTGAGTCTAAGGACTTTCAGGTGCCTAACTTGTTCTTTAGTAAGGGTTATTTTCTTTCCTATTTCAGCTTCCAGTACGTATAGTCGAACTCTCACTTTTCACTCACAAATCTCAATATTTCTGTTATTTTCAGGTGCCTAATAAACCTTTTCCCTTTTGTTAGGCACTTGTTTTTCACATTGTTATTTTTCAGCCAAGGACCCTGGAGTTTTTAGGTTTTTATCAATTTTTTGGACATTTTTTCCAGGCCCTTATTTTCATGTTTTACCTGGGTCCAAAAACAAAGTTTTGAACCGATGTTTTCAAGCTTTTGGAATATGGTTGTAAGACCTTCTATATTAACCTTTTGTCCTGTCCCAATCCTGTCCCAGTCCTGAGACCGTCCTGAGACTGTCCCAGTCCCACATAATATATAGTCAGAATATCAGTCCCAACTTAGTCCCAGATTAGTCCCAATCTCTTCTTGAGACTGTTTTAGGACTGTCCTGAGACTCGTTTGAGACCGTCCTGAGACTGTCCCAGTCCCGCGCTTTTATCGTCGATAAAACAGTCCTGGGACTTTCCCATTCCTTCCCAGTCCCATTCCCACATCTGGGACGGTCCTGAGACTGTCAAACAACAAAATTTTTAAATAAGCTTCAATTCGCTAACCGTATGTTCGATTTATTCGGAACAAAAAAGCTGGCTGAAATTGACAAATCTGTCTCGCAGTCATTCGCCAAGGTGAAGCAGGATACCGACGCTCTTTACCAATGGGTGAGCTACCTCTATCAGCAGAATCAAATTTTGACAGAGCAGAATGCAGCCCAGAAGAGGCTTGTCGAGGAGCTTAAGCTTGCCTTGAACGAGGTTAGAGTAACTGTTCAGCACATGCCTAAAACATCTGCTGAAGTCAAGCAGATTATCGACGGTTATTACAGCTTTGACCCAATATTGCAGCGCATAAAGCACATAGAGCAGAAGTTGGAGATTCTCGAGTTAAAGCGGGAGCACAGGAGTCATTCACTCCCTTTGGAGCAACAGCGCCCTAGTGTTCAGACTGAACGGCTTCCGGAAAGGCCTGCTACCGCCTTGAAGGAAAAGCTTATGCGCAAGCTTGCCAGGAACAGCAAGGATTACATCAAAAATCTCATTCTTGGCCTTGTCCACAAGTACGGGAAAGTAGCCGCCTTGCAGCTTCGTGAAATGGTTGTTGACGAGCAGGGTTTGTGCAGCAAGTCCAGCTTTTACAGGATTTTGGAAGAGATGGAAAGCGAGCAGAGTTTGCAGGTTGCCAGCGACGGAAGGCAGACTGTTTACATGGCCTCTCCGCAGCATGTTTGACCAATTTTTTTCCCTACCAAAAACTTTTTAAGCAACTTCCCATTCCAATTTTTTCATTCGACTAAATGGGGTGGTTGAAATTCGCGACAAGCAAGAACTATTGCTGTCGAGTGAGGATGTTTTGTTACGCCAACAGGTACAGCAAGTGCTGGAGTGCTATCGGGAAGAGCTCGATGACCACAGGCTTGCTATCAACGAAAACACAAACGAGATAGCAGCAACAAACGAGTTTTTGAACGAGCTTAATCTGAAGCTCGACAAGATGGCAGAGCGTTTGGACGAGCTTACCTTGCTGGTTAAAGGCTCGAAGCAGGAGAAAAAGTTTGAAGTGCGTCCTTTGTCCGGCAAGGAGAAGGAAGTCTTTCAGGCTTTGTACCTCTTGACTGAGTCTCAGCCTTTTGTGTCGTACGACCAGCTTGCCAGGAAGACCTGCTTGACTAAGGAGCTTGTGATGAGCTATGTGACGAGCATGATTCAGAAAGGAGTTCATTTGCTGAAGCGCTATGAGGGAAATTCTGTTTTCATGCGTGTTGAGCCGAATTTCCGTGAGAAGCAGGCTAAGGAGAATATTCTCGGAATTAACTCTCTGTTGACGAGCTGGCTTCCTCGTTGACGTTTTTTCTTAATTTTTCTTTTTTGACTTCGTTCTGCAGTTGTTCGATTATTCTGAAACTGGCATCCAAATGAGCTTTTAGCGTCGATTCTGCTTTCCTGAATGCGCCTTCAAGGTTGCTGCCGTTCAGCTCGTAGCCAATCACGACTTTTCCTCCTGACACAAAGCTTGTTTTCTTCAGAACTTGCAGGTCCAGCCATCTGTGGAGGTGGTCATACATCGTCTGTCGTTTGATGCCTGAGTGCAGTGCCATCTCTTCTACGGGCATTACTGCAAGCTCCGGCTTCTTTTCCCTGTTTGACGCTTTTTTGCGTTCTGAGAGCTCTAGAAGCAGTTTGTGCAGTTGTGCGCTTCCGTCTTTTTTTCTCGGCGATAATCCAAATCTTGCTATGAGCACTTTTGAGAGTTCTTCTACTTCCTGGCTTATCGGTTCTGCGTTTGCGAGTAAAAATTCCACGACGGTGCACCTCTTTTTCAAAAATTAAGAAAATTCTCAAAGATAAAAATTTTGCTATTTCTCCGACAGTTGTTGCCAAAACTTCCGACACCTAAAATCTGTGATAACTTCTTAAAACCTTTAATCACTATTTTTTTCAACAAAAATTTTAATAGAAAAAAATGCCATTTTCCGCATTAAACTGTTTCAGGCAAGACTTTTTTGAAAAAACGTGTTGAGGGCTGTTCAAACCGCTATCTTTTTGCCTTGGTGCCTTAAAATTAGTAAAAAATCCCGACACTTTTGACAACCTTGGTCCAAAACTGCCAAACCTCAAACCACCATTTTCTGGGATAATCCCTTCTCTGCCGGCATTTTTCCAGCACTTCTCCGATTTTCCCGACAATTGAGGTCAAGGGGGTCCTGCCGTGTACCCATGGTTCTGCGCCAAAACTTGGCAAAAGTTGCAGGAATAGCTGTTTTCTGGGATTATCCCTGACAAGTTTGTAGAAGTCTTAACGAGGTTCGTTTTCGAGGATTTCTTTTAGCGATTTCACGAGCTCTTTTTCAAGCGGTCCTGTGCCCTCTATGCGAAATACAAGGGAATCTCCTCTCTGGACTTGTTTTAAGTCGGCTTCTGAGATTGGATCAAGTGGCGTACCAGCATTCTCCCTCATCATCTGTAATTTCACAGCGTCTTTATTTCTGCCAAACATGTATGTTTCCATTATTCTGCATATAACGCTTCTTACAGCTCGTTCTGATACGCCATTTGTTGGGACTTGATACGTAAGTTCCCAATATGGTTTTTCATTTACCGGAGCTGACAGCAGCAGTGTTTCTGTTTTCATTCTTTTATTTTTTTTGAGCGCGTTATTTAAAGTTTTTGTTTGTTATTTTCTTGTCGTCGATAAAATCTTTTATTTTCAATAGAAATTAATTATGTTCAAGTGGTTATAAAACTTTAAATAAGATATTCTGTATAAAATACTCTTTATAAAATATCTTTGCAAAAATAATTCTTCCAATAATTAGAATAAAAAACAATCATTGCAAAATATATTCTGAATTGTCATAAAACCCTCACTTTTTGCGAATAATTGTGAGTGAAAAGTGAGAGTTCGTCTTAAGCTGGTCAAATAGTAGGCCAAGAAGGCATAAAAAACATCAAAAGCAAATTCAGGTGCCTAATAATAAAAACTAATTTCTGGTGCCCAATGAATTGTTTTCTTTTCAAACTAATGTGCTTGAAAGGTGAGGGTTTGGCAGCATAAACGCACAAAAGTGGTTAGGCACTATCAAAATAGTTGTTATTTCTCGGCCAAAAGTGAGAAAAAGAACAATTTTATCTTTCTTGCTTAGTGGTTATAAACTCTTTTAAATAGAAAGTAAAGTCAACTCATATATGTCTGATGAAGAAAATCCTATCACGCCAGGTATACTCGGATTGTTAGCTTTTCTCTCTATTG
>DATDPK010000013.1:0-9698 GCA_035292785.1 Candidatus Nanoarchaeia archaeon | reverse complement strand
ATTTTGTCTTCCACTCTTCCTGCTGCTACTGCTGTGACGAGGTCTTTCATTTCCAGACCTGCGTCTGCAAGCGCCATTGCTGCTGCGTTTATTGCTGCGCATCTTGTTCCTGCGTCTGTTTGCGGGAATTCTACGAACACGTCAACTACTGAGTTTGGACAGTCTTTCAGGTTCAGTACAGGCAATAACGCATTTTGTATTACCATGCTTATTTCTTTGCTTCTTCTGCTTCCTCCAGGCCTTACTCTTTCTCCGTGGCCTGAGAATGGCATCATGTTGTAGTGTACGCGCAATATTCCTGTCTCAGGATTCTGCATGAATTTTGGATACAGGTCTTTTGGACCATATACTGCGCAGTATGCTACTGTGTTTCCTGCTTGGAACATTGCCGAGCCGTCTGCTCTTGGTATTATTCCTATTTTTGCGCTCATTTTTCTGAGTTCTTCAAACCCTCTACCGTCAAATCTCTTGTGATAAGTCATTTTGAACCTCCTGTCTTCAGCCAGGCAGCCATTTTGTCTGTCAGGCCTGCCATGTGTGCTTCGTCTTCTATTTTTCTTATTGCTTTGAGTGCGAGCACTTCTCCTTCCGGCTCTCCGCTTATCCATATGAGCCCGTTTTGGCCAACCATTATGTCGCAGCCTGTTGCTTCTTTTATCATTCCCACCATGCTTCCGTCTTTTCCTATTATTCGCGGAACTTTTTGGGAGTTGACTTCGATTATTCTTCCTCCGCGCAATTTTTGCAGTCCAGGCCCTTTCATTGTTACATCAATCAGCTTCTGGCTTGTAACGTTTGAAATCTTGCAGATAACTTGTTCTCCAAGTGCATAGAATCTTGTTAGGTCTTCGCCTTTTTGTATGAATTCTGATGTCGCGTCTTTCAGCGTCATTACTGCAGAATATGGCGAGTTTATTTCAATTCTCCATCCAGTCATCAGTACGTCTATTACTTTTCCGATTATCCTGTCATTTATTTTTGGCAGGTATCTGCCTGATAGTGGCACGAGTTTTATTACTGTGCCTTCCACGCTGACCATTCCCAGTCTTTGCGCGAGTATTTTGTCGTTTGCCCTGTATGTGCCTTTGCCTGGCAAAAAGCTCATTCCTACTGCGATTACTTCGCCAGGAGTCATTATTTCTTTGTCTTTTGCTATTATTTCATCTTTCATTTTTACTCACCTTTCGTTGAAATTAATTTTGCTTGCACGCTTCCGTGCGCTATGTTGTTTAGTTTGTCGTAAAGGTCTGTTTCCAGCCCTCCTGGTATTTCTATCATTCCGTGCCAGGAGCCGTCATTTTCCCAGTTTTCGCGCAGTATTTTTGCGAAGTGCTTGATTATCGGGTGTGCTTTTTGCGCGTATTGTGCTGGTATTGTAATGTCTATTTCTTTTGTGACCATTTTTATTGGAAGTATCGGTCTTAATTGTTTTAGTATTTCTTGTACTTGGGTTTCTGCCGGCTTGTACTCGTCTATTTTTGCTTTTGACTGCTCTAATGCTGCTTCTATTCTTGTTAATGGATGGGGCGCGTTTGTTCTCGGGTCCACTCCTTGTTTTCGTATCATTTCTATTATTTGTCTTCGTTTTTGTTCGAGCAATTGTTTTCTGTATTCTGCCGTAACCTGTATGTCTCCTTTCATTATGATTTGTTTTGAGACTTCCAATGGGTCTGTTGTTCCGAATACTGCCTGCAGTTTTTGTTCTGATGGGAGAATTCCTTTTTTCACATCAGAATAGATTTTTGGGTACACTAATGCATCCCGTATGTTGCTTTCCGGATGTTTTCTGAAGTAGATTGCCTTGTCTGGATTGACAACTATCTCGAAGACATCCGATGCTTTTTTGAGTCGTGCGAGGTTAAGTGAATCACCCATAAGTTCTGTTACTTCCTTTTCGCTTCGCGAAGTACTTTCTCCAATTTATCCTTCTTGATTTTGACAAATTGTTTGTCAATCAAGGTGATGTATGCTGCGTCTATTCTTTCAACGCTGAAGTTTTTGTCAAGGATTTTGTTCAGGGCATTTATTGCCAGTCTTAATCCTTCTTCTATTGTCATCTTTTCACTGAATTCTTTGTCCAGGATTTCTTCTATTTCTGTTTCTCCTTCTCCTATGACTGTTGCTCGGAACTGGAAGTAAATTCCTGTCGGGTCTGTTTCATACAATTTTGGCCCGTCTGCATCAATTCCTGCGAGTATTACTGAAACGCCGAATGGTCTTAGTCCGCCTGATTGCGTGCACATTTGTTTTAGTGCGCAGATGTCCTTGACCACTGATACTGTGTCTATTGGCGAGTCGTATGTTACTTTGTGTTGCTGTGCTTTTACTTGTGCTCGTTCTATTAGCACTCTTGCGTCAGAAAGTATTCCTGATGCTGTTGCTGCGATGTGGTCGTCTATTTGGAATATTTTTTCAACGCTTTCCGGAATTACTAATTTGTCTACTATTCTTTTGTCTGCTACCAGCAGTACTCCGTCTGCGCATACCATTCCGATTGCTGTGCTTCCTTGCCTTACTGTTTTCTTTGCATACTCAACTTGTAATAGTCGCCCGTCTGGCGAGAACATTGTTATTGCTCTGTCATACCCCATCAGTTGATGCGGCATTGGCTGCATGTTATCATCGTCTCTTTTCACCATTTTTGTATCCTCCTCACGAAGCTATATACCTCTTTTCTGCTTTTGCCAGTATGCCGGAAACTCCTATTGTCCTGACTATGACTGGCTGTTGTTCTATTTGATTGATTAGCGCAAGGCTTGCTTTTAGTTCTTCCACGTTTTTGTGTCCTATTTTGATTAGTCCCCTTTGTTTGTCTTTGTTAAATGTCTCTGGCAATACCATTAACCCCATTCGTGCTGTTTCTTTTGTTCCTGCAAAAGCGAGCGTTGATGCCCATATTGCCTTTGCTGCCTCTGAAAAAGACTTTATTTTGCTTTTTGAGACTATTTCGAAGGCTAAATACCTTTTTTTCTCCTTTAAGCTCGGTAATAACGGCTTTAGTTTGTTCATGTCCTTATTTCCCCATAACACCTAATTATTTTAGGTGAGAAAACAGTATTTCTTCATTTCGTTCCTTTTCTCACGTCTTTTTAGCAAGAATTGGTTATTTATAAACGTTGCGCTGGTTTTGGGTTCCTAACGAATAAAAAAAAGAAAAAAGAAAGAAAAACTACATCATTCTACAGTATCCACAGCACTTCATCTTGCACATCTTTGCAATACACCAGAGTACAAATCCTCCGAAGTACCATAGGAAGACGTTTGTCATTGCCACAGCGCCCATTTGCATCATTATGCCGCCGACAACTAACCATAATCCTCCTGCTGCAAAGGCTGCTGAGAGTAGCCCTAAAATAATGCACTTTGGACCGCATTGTCCTGGCGCGCACACCATTCCCATATCTTTCTTTGCCATAATATCACCTCTTTAATTCAGAAGATAGCTTTTTGGTATATTAAGCTTTTGTACGGAGAAAATAAAAGCGGGCCGTGTGGGATTTGAACCCACGACCACCCGATTGCTCCTTATTAACTAAGAGTCGGGTGCTCTACCTGCTGAGCTAACGGCCCATTAGTTTGAACCTTTTACAGCGATTTATATACCTTTCGACGTGGCGCAATAGTTCTAAATCAAATTATGATTTTCTTTATTTCGCCGATATCTGAGAAATCCTTGTCTTTTGTCACTAATACCAGATCGTGCTCTAAAGCCTGGCTTGCAATAAACAGGTCAGTCATGGATTTTTGTTTTCCTAATCTATCATATTTGTACTTAAGTGCAGAAAGCAGAACTGCTGTAGCATTTGTAGTCTGCAGCACAGGAAACTTCCAAATAAACTCTTTTGATTTGACTTTTTTCTCAATTGCCAGTCCTTCATAACCGTACAAGAATTCAACAAGGCTTATGAACGATATGCACGGTCTTTTTTTATGTTGTTTGGATATTTGTTCCAGGGAATGGCTCAGCTTAGCGTCCCCGTTTTCAAGCTCAAATAAAACAGAAGAATCCAATAATAAAGTCATATTCTCCAGCCATATTCCTTTCTAAAAGCATTCATCCTCTTCTCTATTTCAGCATATTCCTTTGGAGTGCAAATTGCCTTATGCGCGCGTATTTCTTCCCAGAAATTCTCCGTGTGCTCCTGAAAATCTTTAACCATCTCCTTGAACATTTCTGCTGCCTTCATTTTATTTTTGGCTGCCAAGCTCTTGAAATCCGCCCAGGTTTCCTCATCTATGCCTTTTATGTTTTTGACTTCGCTCATATGGTAATAAAAGTAATACTTGTATATAAAGTTTACTCTGACAAAAATATCACAATATTTATATACTCCAGAATATGACTTAAATGTCATGATTAAGGGTTTAGAGAAGCTTATTGACGTGAAGATTAAGCCTTTGTTAGAGGAAGCTATGCAGAAGAGCTTGGGAATTACTGTTGCCGAGCTTGAAACTGATATTTCTGACAAGCTGAAAAAGTCTCCTTTGCTTGAGTTTGATGTTGATACAAAGCTGAGTTTTAAGGAAGCGAAAAAGAGGTTTAAGCAGCAGTATGTTGCTCATTTACTGCAAATACATTTCGGCAATGTGGAAGAGGTTTCCAGCATTGCTCAGGTTGATAGGCGCAGCATTCATCGTTTTGTTGCGCAGATGCGCCTTGACGTTCAGAAGCTCAGGGATGCTTTGATGAAGGGCGAATATGTCAAGCAGCTTGCTGTCCAGAATATTATTGAGGAATCTTTGGAACAGTATAAGGGTTCGTTGAATCCTCAGAAGTATGTTGCGTTGTACCAGAAAGCTCCTTCGTTGTCAAGGAATATTGCTAAAGAACTTCCAGAAACTCCTGCTTCATTGAAAGAGGCAGAGCGTGATTTTGAAAAGCGTTATCTTGAGAAAGCTTTGTCTGAGAATAATGGCAACATTTCAAAGACTGCGAGAAAGATTGGCTTGAGATTTGAGACTTTGCATAGAAAGTTGAAGAGTTTGGGGATTTCTGTTAAAGGAACATTCTCTTAAAAATTAGATTAATTTGGCTGTTGCAAGTTCTTCCAGTTTGGCAATTTTAGCTTTTACAACGTAGCCTGCATTAATATTTCCCGGATCCGAATTCCAGGAACCGCAAAAATTTTCCTGTTGTACTGCGAAAACTACAGCATCAATGAATCTGCCTTCGACAAGTGCAATGTCTTCGCTAGTGCCAAAATCTCCTAAACTGCCACTGACAATCTTGTAAATCGCTTTTTCGTCTCTAGGATAAGAAAGAGCGTGGTCGTCGCCTCTCTCGACTCTTTGAAGATATGCGCGCGCCTGGTCTACGATTTGTTGCTGAGAAAGGTTTAATTTCATTTTATACCCTGATTGAACTAAAAATGTAAAAATTAAAAAAAATTAGTTGAAGCTTCCTGCTCCAAATATTGGCGCTCTGTTAACATCTTCAACAGACACAATTATTTCCATTTCTGCTTCGTTTCCTGCTGTGTCTGCTGCTGTTATTGTGACCTTGTGGTTGCCTTCGTCATTGTAGCCGAGCTGTTTTGTTGAGCTGGTCATCCAGCCGGAGTATTTGACTGTTACTTCGTCTCCTTCTGGGTCTGTTATTGTCGGCTCAAGCTCTACGAGGTTTCCTTCTGTTGCGGAAACTGGGCTGTCCAGTTCTATTACTGGCGGCCTGTTTGCAGGTGTTACTGTTAATGTGAAGCTTGTTTCAGCATTGAGGTCTCCGTCGCTTGCTGTTACAGTTACTTCATATTCTCCTGCATCGCCTACTTTTGTTGTCCAGGTTCCTGTTGCATCCAATGGTTCGCCGTATGCGAAGGTTATTTTGTCTCCGTCTACGTCGCTTGCTTTTGCCTTGACAGTTACTTTTTCTCCTTCCTTGATTTCAACTGAGGCTAAGTCTTCTATTTCCGGCGCTCTGTTGATGTTTTTGACTGATACTATTATTTCTTTTGTTGCGGTCAGTTTTCCGTCTGTTGCTGTTATGACAACCTTGTGCAGTCCTGCGTCATCGAATGTTGTTGCTTTTGTGTTTTCTGTCGTCCAGCCTGAGAGTGTTACTGTAACTTCGTCTCCGTCTGGGTCTGTGACGTCTGGTTCAACGATTGCTTCATCGCCTTCGTCTACTTCTATGACGTCTTCTATGTCAATGACTGGTGGTTTGTTCTTTGGATTTACTATGATTAGAACTTCTTGCTTGACTGTGTTAACGCCGTCGCTTGCTGTTATTGTGATTAAGTGTTCTCCTGCGTCTCCTTCTTTTGTCTGCCATTCTCCTTTTGCGTTCAATGGCGCTGTGAATGTGTACGTGACTGGGTCTCCGTCTGGGTCTGTTGCTTTCAAATTAGGGAAGCTTACCAAGTCTCCTTCAATTACTTCTTTTTTAGGAACGTCTTTCAGGTCTCTGACCGGTTCTTCTGGAACTTCTTCTGGAACCTCTTCAATTGTCTCATTCACTTCTTCCATCATAGATTCATTTTTTTCAACAGTTTTGTTTTGTTCTCTTGCTGGCGTTGGTATCGTGCAACTTGCTAATAATGCAATTGCGAGAAGTGCCATGACAATTGTAAGTTTCTTCATTTCGTTCCCCCCGTTTTTCGGTGTTACTATTCTCGAATACTGAAACGCTATTTAAGTTTTTACGTGCTGAAAACTATAAATTGCACTGCAGAAGTTGTTTTATCCCCTTCTTGAGACGATTTCTGCCAGATAGAGTGTTGCTGCGATGATTAAGGATAGTATTGCTATTGATATTGCGTATGTTGCAAAGAAGTCATTTGGATAGAATTGGATTAGTGTGCTGTCCGGCGGAAAGATATAGTTTCCCTGCGGGAACACTATTTTGTGGAAGATTTTGAATAAGAAATCAAATGGAATTATTATTGCAAGCAGTATTATTGCTATTAATAGTATGCTTCCTCTTTTCAACATTATATACCTATTTCCTTTGTAAATGCAGTATGTTAATGCGATTACGAGGATAAAGAAGGATATTATTGCGCTCCAGACAATTGTCTTGACATCTTGTAAATGTGATTGTTCTCCTTCTGTGAATATTTCCGGCATTTCCGCCCTGTTTTGGAAATATTTCAGCAGTTGGTGTGTTGGCTCTTCTGCTTCTTCATTCAGCAAATAATCTGTGAATGTTGTGTTGAAAACCAAGAATGTGAAGCTGAACAGTAGCAGAACTATTGGAAATAGGATTATTCCTATCGTATTTTCGCGCCGTCTGGAAGGTCTACGGTTATGCTGCATTTTTTTGTTTTCAAAGGTTTGTCGTTGTATACTGCTGTCTTGTTTTTTGTTGTGAGTTTTATTTTTTGGAAGTCTTCTATTGTTATTTGTTCTGTTTTTGGCGTTATTCCTTCTATATATACTTGGTCTCCTGGTTGTGCTTCGATTGCTTCTAATACTTTTACTACTCCGTCTTTTTCTGCAGCCAATAACATTCCCTGGCTTTCCACGCCTCGTAAGTTTGCCGGCTTTAGGTTGCTTATGAAAATAATATTTTTTCCGATTAATTGTTCTGGCGGATAGTATGGTTTTATTCCTGCTACTAATTGTCTTGGTTCGCCTGCGTCAAGAGTTAAGATGTATAGCTTGTCTGCGTTTGGATGATTTTTCACGTCTTTTATCTTGGCGACTTTCAGGTTTACAATGCTGAATGGTTCTTCTTTTGTCATTTCTATTTTTTTGAACAATATTTCCGGCTGGCTTATTGTTCCTGCTGTGTTTTTCTTGAATTTTGCGTCTTTGAGTTTTCCTATCGGCTGCCCGATTTGGCTTGCTATTTTTTCTGCTGATGCTGGCATGAACGGCCAGATTAATATGCTGATTATTCTTAGGTGTTCAACAAGGGTATATAATATTGTGGCTAACCTGTCTGGGTCTTTTACTTTCCACGGTTCTGTGTCGTTTACGTATTTGTTTAAACTGTTAATATAAGTCCATATTTGTTCTATTGCGTGGTGCCATTTGTATGTGTGCATTAATTCTGTTAGTTTTGTTATATCTGGTATTTTGATGTCGTCTGGTTTTTGTGCGCAGATTGGTATGTTTCCTTTGAAGTTTTTGTGGATTAATACAGAGGTTCTTTGCAGTAAATTGCCTAATGAGTCTGCTAAGTCAGAATTGTTTTTTTCAATTAACGCTTTTTCTGAGAAGTCTCCGTCTTCTCCTGCTGATACGTCTCTTAATAGAACATATCTTAGCGGGTCTGGGCCGTATTTGTCTATGATGTGGATTGGGTCTATGACGTTTCCCAAGCTTTTTGACATTTTTTGCCCGTTTACTGTGAGCCAGCCGTGGCAGTAGACTGTTTTTGGAAGTTTGATGTCTGCTGCCAAAAGTATTGCCGGCCAGATTACTGTGTGAAACCAGCTAATGTCTTTGCCGATTAAGTGGCAGTTTGCCGGCCAGTATTTTTCAAATTTCTTTTTTGGATATCCTATTCCGCTTAAGTAATTGATTAGTGCGTCAAACCAGACGTAGATTACGTGTTTTTTGTCCTGCGGGATTGGTATTCCCCATTTGAATGTTGTCCTGCTTACTGACAAGTCTTTCAATGGCTCTTTTAGCCTGTTTAGTATTTCGTTTCTTCTTGATTCTGGTTGTATGAAGTCAGGGTGCTGTTCTATGTGCTGTATTATTTGCTGCTGGAATTGTGATAGTTTGAAAAAATAACTTTCTTCGCTTAGTTTTTCTACTGGCTTTTGGTGCGTTGGGCACAGCCCGTTTGGCACGTCTTTTTCTGTGTAGAATGCTTCACAGCCAGTGCAGTATAGTCCTGTGTAAGTGTTTTTGTAGATTAGTCCTTTCTCAAATACTTTGTTCCAGATTTCTGTTGCTGTTTTTACGTGTTTTTTGTCTGTTGTTCTGATGAAAGCATTGTTTGTTATGTTTAGCTTTTCGCATAATTGCTTGAAGTATGCTGACATTTCGTTGACGAATTGCTGGGGTGTTTTTCCTGCTTCTTTTGCTGCTTTCTCTATTTTTTGCCCGTGCTCGTCTGTGCCTGTCAGGAAGAATACGTCGTCATTGCTTAGTTTGTGCCATCTTGCCAGAGCATCAGCTATTATTTTCTCGTAAGCGTGCCCCACGTGTGGAAAAGAATTGGGATAGTCTATCGCGGTTGTAATATAGTATGTTTGCTTTGGCATAGTGTTTTGCGATGCTAAAACGTATTTAAACATTGCTACCAGAAGATTTATATAGTAATATTATACTAAATGGCTTTGAAAGAGGTTGATACTGGTGAATATTAAGCTGACTGCAATTGTTATTACAACATTCTTGCTTTTAGTCCCTATTGCTTTTGCTGACCACGCAAGGTATGCGACAAGGTCTGGAAATTATAATAATTTTGTTACTGGTGCGCAGACCGCTGCCGGCATTGGTGGAACATGTGTTCCAAAAACAGAAGGAGCTGATTTTTGTTACAATATTGTTGTAAGCACGCAATGCGCTGGTAACCTTGATTGTGAATGGGTGGCTGCAAGAGTAACAGACGGCGAAGATACGATTTCAGAGACCATAGCCGGCGCAATGCCATCAACGCAAGCTCCTTCACCAACAGGCGCTGCACCAACCGGCCAGCCTGTTTACACTATGACTCGGGCTGAGCTTCAGCAAATAATTTCTGCAGCAGTTATGGCCGCAATAACAGGATTCCAACCGTTCTTCGCGGCACTTAAGAAACACAT
>DATDPK010000012.1:0-3223 GCA_035292785.1 Candidatus Nanoarchaeia archaeon | reverse complement strand
AAGCCTGCGCAAGACAGCCGGCTGGCTTGAACTCAGAAGCACTGCTAAGCTCGGAATGATGGCCAAAAGCACCCTCATACAATATTTCTCTTGTGCTTGCCTTCAAAATGTGCTGAACATAATTCTTGTACTTCTTCTTGTCAAACGCGAACAGAACAAGAGCTGCCAAATTATTCAGCCAAAACCAACTGTCACCGCAATGATAACTCTTGGGAACTTCGCCAGAATGGTTTGGAACAAAGCAAAGATGATTCTTGTCAAGAGTTGAAAGGCCGCCCCAATCAAGCCACAATCTCGGCAAAACATAATCAAAACAAGAAATCCATTCTCTCTTTGACAACAATTCAAAATAAGCATAAGCAGCGATAAAGACATTCGGCCTGACAGTGTCATCATTCGAACCATCTGCGAGATATTTGCCTTTCCAAAAAACGTCCTTGACGCGCGCCTTCAAAACAGATTCCAAACGATGCTCGCCCTTAAGCAAACGCATAAGACGGCAAGAAGCAAGAGTCAACGCCTGAATTTCAATCCTTGCACCGCCCCTGTCAATGCTGTCCATCCAAGTCTCACGAGCATTGCACACGACCAAACCATCCTGCAAGTTCTTTTCAACCTGATTCAAGAAAAAATCAAGCTTGGCAACCAGCCAAGCACGCTCGCTCTTGTCCAGCTCAGGCAAATAATCCTCAAAACGCAAAAACAACCAGCCGGCATCGGCAATTGTGTGCGTCAAAGTTCCAGGCAGTTTCCCATCCGGCAAAAGCCTGTCAAGCCAGGAAAACAAAATGGCTTTTGCAAGACTTTTGCTGCCGGACAACAACAATGCCTTTGCAGAAACCAACTCATCCCTTGCCCAGCGCTGATGAAACCAAGGAAAGCCGGCAAACAAGCCATTATTTTCCTGCAAACAAGCAAGACTGTAGCGCGCGCACTCAGCAGCAAGAAGCATCTCCTCATTCTTCACATCAACATTTGAAACAAGCTCTGCAGCAAAACTCTTTGCCTCTGCAGCAAACTCATCTTTTCTTTCCCAAGAAGACTTCGCCAGCTGCAAAACTTCCTTTTTCGACTGGCCAAAGGCGAGAACAAAACTGCCATCTGCCCTGCAGCCATTCAAAACCCAGCGCGAAAAAGGAGGACTCTGCCTTGCCTTATCATAATCATAATACTGCTCCTGCCATTTTTCCAATTTTTCAAACCTGCAGCCATACAAGGCAAGCCAGAAATCATATTCACCAAATTCAGAACTCTCCCTTCCATCATTCTTCTTCTCAAAATGCACAAGCAAAGCACCGTCCTTTTTCACAAACTCGTAATTCCTGCCCCACACGCGATTGTCAAAATTCAGCTTGCAATCGAACAATATGTCAACAGGCTGAGACACTTCATAAAAAAAGACAGGCGAGCGGTGAGCAAACCAGAAAGACTCCAGAACTCCGCGGTCACGAGTCACCTTCCACAACTCGTTCAGAACAGGGCCTTTTTCACCTGGCAGAACAATATCAGCAATTGCCTTGAACATTCTGCCATTATTATAGAAAAAGACGCCCTGATAACGGGAATCAATGCCAAACAATGCAAAACTGCCTGAATTATTTGAGACTAAAAAGCTCATTCCTCCCCTCCAAACTTTAGGAAAGTTTGATCAAATTGCTCCTTGTTCATGCTCGAGAAGCAATTAAATAAATCCTTGTCTTCGACAAGGATGTTTAATACTCTTCTCTCGCACTCACAATGTCGCAAAAATCCAGAAAAACTCTTCATTCTTCTCCCCTGTAAAACTTCGCAGCATCCTCCGGAGAAACCGAGTTAATAATAATTCCAGACTCAAGCTCAAAACCAGCCCAGATTGCACGGCGCGGACAAATCTCAAGATGAACGTGGAACAAGTCGCTCTCTTTGGGAGCATAATGAACAAACATATCATAATCGATGTTCAGCTCGTGAACCCTGCGCAAAACTTTGGACAAAACTTCAGCAAGCTTGGAAAAATCAAGCTCTTCAAACCTTGCAGAATGCATTTTAGGGAAAATCCAAACCTCATAATTAAAACGCGAAGCATAAGGAGTAAAAGCAACAAAAGCATCATTCTCAAAACAAAACCTTTCGCTCTTTTTTTCAGACGGGATAATCGCGCAGTAAGGGCACGAGATAAAACTGAGCATCGCTGACAACTTATTACGAACATCAGGAGGCACCACAGTAGTTGCAATAACCTGGGAATGCGAATGAACAATAGAGGTTCCGCCCAAATAACCGCTGTTCTTGAATACATTAACATAAGCAATATTTGGCTTTGACTCAAGCTCAACAATCCTTCTTGCATAAACATTCAGAACTTTTTCTATATCTTCAACAGGCAGTTCTGCAAGCTGCTTATCGTGGCGGGGAGTTTCAACAATAACCTCGTGATAGCCAAACGCATTGCCAGAAGTGTAAAAACGGCCCTCTGTCTTTATTTTATGACTTCCTTCTGCCTTGACAGCAGGAAACTTGTTCTCAAACCATCTAAGCTGCCAGCCGCCATTCCCCGGCACCCTGCCAATCTCCGAAGGAGTCGAGCTCTCGTTTCCAGGACAAAACAGGCATTTGCCTTCTTCGACAGCCGCAGACCTTGAAAGCTCGTGAGGCCGAGCGCTTCTCTTAGGAGAAATAATCACCCAACGGTCAAGAATATAGTCTTTTCTCAGTTCTCCCATTAAAATCCCTCTTTTCACAATAGCACACCTTGCCTATTTATAAATGTTTTTTCAACCGCAAAGTTTATATATCATACAAGACAAAACTCAATCATGGAAAGAGGTGAGCGCGAAAATATTATTGTGCTCAGCGTCATTAGCGTGATAAGCGTTATGGCTGCATTAGCATTATATGCTCAAAATCCAACCGGACAGGTAATGCAGGACCAAAGCATATACCCAATGGAAAGCATTGGGCTTGCCTGCGGAAATGCAGTATTCCTCGGCTGGGATTCAGGCGCTGCAGTTTATTGCTGCGTGGAAGACATGAACGGGCAAAACGAATGCGCCACACCACATCGCATATTGAGAGTAAAATAAAAGGAGGTTATTTCAAATGACTGACAAAAAAGAAGTAAGCATTTTGTTATTAGGAATCGTTGCTATCCTGGCAATTGTAGGATTGGTGCTTTTATTCACCAGCCCAGCTGCAACAGGAAGAGCATACCAGCCACCACCATTCCCACCATCAGTATCTGTAC
>DATDPK010000011.1:0-6230 GCA_035292785.1 Candidatus Nanoarchaeia archaeon | reverse complement strand
ATTGTTGAGTTAAATCACTATATTAAGAAAGACGAGCTTGTAGTGGTCGTTGACCAGAATCATAAGAAGCCGTTGTGCATCGCAAGAGCGCTTTTTTCTGGGGAGGAGATATTTGGGATGAAGCAGGGCCGTGTTCTGAAGTCTGTCCATTGGGTTGGCGATGCCATTTGGAATTTAGCTCTCTGATCGCGTCAGCCATTTCTCTCATTGTTGGTCTTCTTTCAGGAGTTATTTCAAGTCCTGCAAGCACCAGTTTTCCTAATCTGCTGGCGTCCAATTCTCTTCGTTCATATCTTGGGCTTCCGTAATCAAGGAAATCATCATCGTTTATCTCAAATGGATCTCTTCCTGTGAAAGTTCTGAACAGCATTAATGCGAATGAGAAGGTGTCTGAGAGTGTTGTGAAACCTCCTTTAAGCCGTTCAGGTGCTGCCGCGGATGGTGTTAAGATAAGCGAGTTGTATATTGTTGGGTGGCTTTCTCCTATTTTTCTTGCCGCGCCAAAGTCAATGAGTACTCCGCGCCCATTATCGACGGTTATGTTGTCTTCTTTTACATCAAGATGGGCTATTTCTCTTTCGTGGCAGTGTACGAGTGCTCTTGCAATATCTTCAAGAACTATTGTATGTCTGCCTATTTGTGTGTTGCCTTCTGCAAATTGCCCGAAGTCTTCTGTTCCTGCGCGGGGTGTTACCAGGTAGAATTTTCCGTTGTGAGCGAGCATTCTTTCAATTCTGCAGATTTGCGGGTGGTCCAGCATTGTGAGTAATTCTGCTTCGTATGTTAGAAGTAATTTGCCCACGTCTGTATTTTTAATGAGAGATATTCTGCTTTCTTTGATTACTACTTCTCTGCCTGTTTCTCTGTGTCTTCCAAAGTAAACCGGTTTTCCTGAGTATTTTCTGTCTACTGTGTAGGGCCCTATCTCTGCTCTGAAGTTTTCTGTTACCGTCATTGTCTTCACTATTTATATTTTATATAAATTATAATCTTTAACATTGAGCTTCTGCCGCTCCTTTTTATACCTTTCTAATGCACTTCTAGAAGTCTTCTCGCTTTTGGCACAAAGTTCAGTATGAATCCTTCTTTGTACTTGCCTGAGCCGATGTAGTCTTTGCCGTATTTCAATATCGTAAATCCTTCGTACTCTTTTTCAACTTTAAGGTCTTCTCCTTTGAACCATTTTTTCATTTGTTCTTCATCCAATTCACATATATTTTTCACAGCGCTTGGCCCTATCAGCTGCGCTCCTTCTATGCTCAGTCTTAGTTGTTCGTTCTTGACTTCTGCTATGTACAATCCTATGCTGTTTATTCTTATTTTCTTGAGCTCTATCTTGTCTAAATCTCTTGTTACAGCATATATCTTGTCTTTTCCTTTTACGAATGCCAGGTCGTCAAAGAGCTCAGGCACTTTTCCATACTGCTTGTCAATTAGTTTGAAGAGTTCTTTTAATTCTCTGCTTGGTATAAATTTGTAATTATCTTTCATTATATTCCCCACATCGGATTCTTTCTTCTCATTATTTCTGCTATTTCTTTCAATAAGTTCTTCTCGTCTTCTGCCAAATGTTCCTTGTATTCTTTGTATTGTCTGAAGTGTTCTTCTGGTATTGCGCTGTATAATTGGTCTCCTTCGTTTACTTGTCTTCCTATTGTTATTCCCGGCATGCTTACTGCTATTTGTTTTCCTTTTACTGCTCTTTCAACGTTTTCTTGTTCTTGTTGTATTCCTTTTACAAGTGTTATTTCTTTTCCTTCTTTGTTCATTAAGGGGGTATTTGATTTTAGCACTCCTGCAAGGACTTCTGCTCCTGCTATTGCAGGGTTGCTTTGCCTGAAGATGTAGCCGCGCAGTATTTCTATCTTGCAAGGTCTTACAAGCGTATCCAGTTTTGATATTTCAATCTGCTTTTTCTGCACTACTTTCCACGCTTCGTAATCCTCTATTAGTCTGTAAATAACGTCGTTTACAATCACGTGTGCGTTTGTTGAAAATTCTGGCTTTGGTATGTTGAATCCGAGTATGACTCCGTGCAATGGGTCTGTTGTCATCATTGCTTCTGCGTCTGAGATGTCTTTTTTTGTTATTGGTCCTATGCTGCTTTTTCTTATTGGTATTCCTTTTTCCCGTAGCAATGTCATTAGTGCTTCCACGCTTCCTAAAGCATCTGCCTTGATTATTATTCCATCCTTGTCAGTCTCTATGAGCACTTCGTGTATTTCTCTTTGCAGTTCTTCTTTTATTTTTTCAACATCTCCCACTGCGCTCATTATCGGCATTCCTGCAACCGCTGTTTCCGCTCCCGGCGCTACTATTCTTACTCCTGTTGCGGCCATTACCTCTTTTACTGGTTTGAATTTTGCTTTTTTCTCACGCATTTCTGCAAGCTCGTCTGGCTGGAATAGCGCTTTTACTTTTGCCTGTATTGGCTTGTCGAGTCCTGCAATCAGAATTTGGTCATTTACCTTTAAGCTTCCGTCATAAATTATCACGTCAAGTGTTGTTCCCAGTCCTTTTTGCTCTTTTACTTCCAGTATTGTTCCTTTTGCCGGCCCTTCTTTTTGAACTTCCAATTTTTGTTCAAGATATCTTTGCGCCAGTCCTGTGAGCATCATTAGGAGTTCTGGCACTCCTTCTCCTGTTTTCGAGCTGACAGGCACTACTGCTGCTTGTTTGGTGTAGTCGCTCACCCTGTCAAACCTGTCTGCCTGAATGCCCAGTTCAAATATCTGGCCTACAACTTCGTACAGTTTTGTTTCAAATTTGCGCTGTGTCTCCGGGCTTTGTGCGGCAATGTTTTGTACTAGTGTTCCTGGCTTTTGTTTCCATCCTTCTATCAGGTCTATCTTGTTTACTGCTATGATAAATGGAGTTTTGTATTGTTTCAGTATCTCTATGCTTTCTTTTGTCTGGGGCATTACTCCTTCATTTAGGTCTACAACTAATATTGCAATGTCTGCAAGATTGCCCCCTCTTTTTCTCAAGTTTACAAATGCTGCGTGTCCTGGTGTGTCTATTATTAGTAGCCCGGGTATTGTTACCTTAATCTTGAGCTGTTCAAGCAGCTGCCCGCATATTTTTTTTATTGTTGCCAGCGGTATGATGCTTGCCCCTATTGCCTGCGTGATGCCGCCTGCTTCCCTTGCAGCTATCGCTGTTCCTCTTATCTTGTCCAAAAGCGATGTTTTTCCATGGTCCACGTGGCCCATTACCGCCACTATTGGCTGTCTTATCATATAGTTCTGGCGCAGTTATGCTCTTAAAAACCTTTGTGCCCTATAGAATAATATTGCATAGTGGTAACGCTTATTTGTTACTTGCCAATACTAAAAAGACGAAACCTTTAAATATAGGTTATACTTTGTGAGTGGTAACAAGTTAAAAATGCTCGATTACAGTGTCGGGGGGACAATAATAAAATGAAAGCAAAAATTGCACTCGGATTATTCAGTGTTTTGGTAATGGTTTTATCTCTTGCAACTTTCGCATCAGCACAGACTGTGCCTGTTAGCGTTGTAAGGGCAGAAATCGACAACACAAGAATTGATGGGTCGGCTGTCAACAAGCTTGACCTTGAAAGAAACGACGAATTCACATTAAAATTGGACTTGCTTTCTGTATCCGATGCAGAAGATGTTGAGATCCGTGCTTTCATTTCTGGTTACGAATTCAATGATGTTAACTCAATCAGTTCAAGAATTGGTCCTTTTGACTTTGACGCAAACGTTACTTATGTCAAAAAGATGAAGTTGGCATTGCCTGAAGACGTTGATGTTGATGATTACAAGTTGAGAATCGACATCAGCGACAGAAACGGCGTGTCAAGAAGTTACACTTACGACTTGAGTGTCAGCACAGCTCGCCACTCAGTTAAGATTGAAGACGTTACTTTGAGCCCAGGAAACACTGTACAGGCAGGCAATGCTTTGCTTGTAACTGTTCGTGTTGAAAACCAGGGCCAGAATGATGAAGACGATGTTAAAGTCGTTGTAAGCATTCCTTCTTTGGCTGTTTCAGCTTCTGAATACATAGAGGAAGTTGAAGCGGATGAAGAGGAAGAAACAGAAGAATTGTTCATCAAGCTGCCAAAGTGCGCAGAGCCAGGCCAGCACGAAATCAAGTTTGATGTCTGGTTCAACGAAGGCCACGACAAAGTCAGCGGCACAGGAACAGTTAATGTTCTTGAAAACCCTGCTTGCAAGCCAGAACCAGCTCCGGTAGTTGTTGTTCAGCCAGTGGCAAACAACACCGCAATGCCAGTTGAACAAAGCTCAGGTAAGATTCGCTCTGCTTTGGAGATAATCTTGCTTGTCTTGGTCGCACTGCTCGTTGTTGTTGGCTTGATAATCGGCTTCTCACGAATGCGTGAGGAGTAAGTTTTTTATTCTTGTTTATCTTTTATCTTTACAATGTCAAAACGTATAATTTCGGATGGAAAAAAAGTTTTTGAAGTGCTTTCTGTAGGTGATAATTTTGATAAGGCAGTTGCGTGTCTTGCAGAAAAGCAAGTTCCACTCGCTACAACAGAGGAGCTTGCTGAAGCTCGTGTTTTGGACGCAAAGGTTCAAGGCAGTTGGCTCAATAGCGAACTTTGCACTAATGGATTCTGGACGGCAGAAAATTACAATTACTACCCAAATGGAGAAATTTTGATTGCTTCAAGGGAATTTAATCCAATTCTCAAACAGCCAAGAAAGGCAACATACGCCCATAAAAGTGCAAAGGAATTTTATCTTGATGAGAGAACTCAGAAGGCGCTTAGAGAGCGTGCTGAGATAGATCCAGAAAAAGCGATTAAAAGTGGCGTGCTATTGCTTCCAAGAACTGCGTACAGAAGTAGCGTTCCAACAACTGCTTTTGAGGATTACGCTCCAACACGTTTCCACTTCCGTCAACAGGCAGCTCCTTATGGCATATTCCTTGCAGAACAAGGCATAAAGAGCGTTGGACATCAGGTTTTTGATGAAGAGACTGCTCGAGAACAGCCAAAACCCTTCGGTCGGGCCTTGTGGGTCTACGGTCTTAATAGTGGGTCTGCCCTCGGTGGCAACCATATCTTTAACAGCGCCGCCGGCCACGGCCAGGTTTGTGGTGTTACGTCGTACGCCCGAATTCCACAGGAACTGAGAGGTCTTGAACCAAACATCTTACAAGCATTAAAAGAAGGTGTTGCTTTTGATTACAATGGCACGATATACGTTCCTGTTTCCAGGGAAGCCATCGCAAGGGTAAAGTAATTTTTTATTTTTCTTCTAATCTTTTATTAATTCTTTAACAGATATCTTTTTAAACAGCTTAAATTCTATTTTAATCATGAACGAAGCTCAAATTAAGGAGGATGTGCGCTTTAAGGCAAGCACTAATCCAGAGCGTTTTTTCCCAGTTAATATTTTGAAGGAAAAGGGTTTTGTTCGCCATCAGTGCTCCAAGTGCACTCGTTTTTTCTGGTGTCTTGCTCACGAGGCTGATGTTTGCGGTGATCCTGCTTGTTCTGGCGGTTTTAGATTCATAGGAGACTCTCCTGCTAAGAAGAAGTTGGATTACATTCAGGTCTGGGAGGAATTCGCTAAAATTCACAAAAAGCTTGGCTATACCCCTGTTGCTCGTTATCCTGTTGTTGCGCGTTGGAATCCTACAACTGATTTCACTATTGCTTCTATTGCTGCTTTCCAGCCGTTTGTTGTATCAGGAGAAATCGCTCCTCCTGCTAACCCATTAGTCATTCCTCAGATGTGCCTTAGATTTCCTGACATCGACAATGTCGGCATTACTGGGCATTATGTTGCTTTTGTTATGATGGGCGAGACTGGTTTTTTCCCGCCTAAGGATTACAATGTTGAGAAGTATATGAGCGATCATTTGACTTGGCTTCACGAGGGTATGGGAGTTCCATTCGATGAATTGACCATTCACGAGGATGTTTGGTCTGGTGGCGGCAATCTTGGTCCTTGTATGGAGTTTTTCAGTCGTGGCTTGGAAATTTCAAACCAAGTCTATATGCAGTATGAGATTACTCCTTCTGGCTTGCAGGAATTGAACATTAAAGTTCTTGATATGGGCCAGGGGCAGGAGCGTGCTGCTTGGTTTACTCAGGGCAAGGCTTCTGTTTACGAGTGTACTTTTCCTACTGTTTTGAAGAAGATGCGTGAAATTACAAACGTCCAGTACGACGAGCATTTTATGCGCAAGTTTACTCCTCTTGCTCCTTACCTGAATGTGGGTGAGGT
>DATDPK010000010.1:0-27065 GCA_035292785.1 Candidatus Nanoarchaeia archaeon | reverse complement strand
GTATACAAGGATGAAAGGCAGGACTATATCGTAAACGCCTAAGTCTTTGAAGAAATTCAATACTCCGCCAAGCACGGTTTCAGCCATAAATTGTCAACTCTTTTTTTGGTTTAAATCCGACTTCTGCATATATAAACCTTTTGGAAGAGGATTTAAATATTCTATGTGTAAATTCTTCTGTATGCTTGATAAAAAGGCTTTTGCGGAAATGCGTAAGTATATGGAGGCTTTTGATGCCTTGCGTGAACAGCTTATTGCAATGAGTAGAGCTGTCTTGAAGTCAAGCAAGGCTGCCATATATGCGGCTCATAGGGAGGATATGAAGGAAGCAGGCAAATTGCTTTCTGATGCCAAGTCTTCTATAGTTAAAATTGAGGCGTTGATTAAGAAAGACCCTCATCTTGTTTCAAGCACTGGTGCTTATTCTGATGCTTTGGAGGAATACACTGAAGCTTCTTGTTATGTTCATTATTTGAAAACAAATAACATTCCGACTGCTAAACAGCTTGGCATTGATGTTGAGGTTTATCTGCCTGCTTTGTCAGACCTTGTTGGCGAGCTTGTGAGAAAGGCTGTCAACAGCAGTATCAAGGGTGATTACAAGGCTTCTTTGGCTATCAAGGACTTTGTCAGCGAATTGTATAACGAGCTGATGTTGTTTGATTGGCGAAACACTCCTGTCAGGAGGAAGTTTGACGCTATCAAGTATGGTCTTGAAAAGCTTGAAGACCTTGCATTAAAGATTAAGTTCAAGAAATAATCTTTTCTATCTCTTTCGCATTAGAAATTGAAAAGTCAGCAAACTTTTCCTCTCCTCCTGTTGGATGTCCCCATTTGACAAAGATTGTCTTTGCACCAAACTTTTTTGCTGGCTCGATGTCTGACATTTTGTCGCCGATTATCCACATAATTTGGCCTTTCTTTGCCAATTCATCCAAGAGCTTCTCTGAGTCATCCCTGCTCAGCACAGGGTCTTGTCCATAAACATAATCAAACTTGACAGGGCATTTTGTGATTGCAAATATTCCTGTAATTATGTCTGTTCTTGTGCCTGAAACTATTGCGAGCTTGTAGCCTTTCTTTTGTACTGCCAATAATGCATTAAGCATTCCTTCCGGAAACATTTTCAGTCCTTTTTCAGCAGCAATCTGGTAATTTGCATCTCTGAACAGGTCTGTCATTATCATTGTCTTGACGTCTTTGCCGGATAGCTCTATCTCACTGCCATAATTCTGAACACACCTAATCTTCATTTCATCAGAAACTCCAAATTTTTTCGCAAGGTGTTCTTTGATTATGTCATAATGTGCTTTTGTGCCGTGTTGTTTTTTGTGTTCTTCAGGTGTTGGCCTCTTTAAGCCAATCATGTCGCATCTTAACAAGTGCGCTTCTTCTGCTACAAATGGCATTGTCAAAGTTCCTGAAAAATCCACAACCACTATCTTGTCTGCCATATGTTTAGTCTATTGTTGAAAATTAATAAGCATTTCGCAAAAACCTTATAAACCGCTTCTAAATCCAATTATTCAATGAAAAGGACTAATACTTGTGGTGAGCTCACGAAGAAGGACTTGCAGAAAGAGGTAGTTCTGTGCGGCTGGGTTTACACAAGGCGCGACCACGGTGGCAAGATTTTTGTTGACTTGAGAGACCGTTATGGATTGACTCAGGTTGTCTTTGACCCTTCTCATAACAAGCAGGCTCACCAGTCTGCAGAGCATCTTGGCAGGGAGTGGGTGTTGCAGGTTACTGGTCACGTGAGGCTTAGGCCTGAGGGTATGACTAATTCAAAATTGGTTACTGGTGATGTTGAAGTTCTTTGCGACCATTTGGAAGTTTTGAACACTTCAGAGACTCCTCCTTTCGAGGTTGATGACAGGACTGTTGCAAGCGAGGATATGCGTTTGGCTTATCGTTATCTTGACTTGCGCAGGCCTTCAATGCAGCAGCATCTTATTATCAGGCATCAGGCTGCTCAGGCTACCCGCGAGTATCTTGTCAGCCAGAAGTTTTTGGAGATTGAGACTCCTGTTTTAGTCAGGACAACTCCTGGCGGTGCAAGAGTGTTTAAGGTTCCGAGCCGTGCGCATCCTGGCAAATTTTTTGCTTTGCCAGAGTCTCCGCAGACTTACAAGCAGTTGTTGATGATTTCCGGCTTTGACCGTTATTTCCAATTGCCTAAATGTTTGCGTGACGAGGACTTGCGTGCTGACCGTCAGCCTGAATTTACCCAGATAGACCTTGAGATGAGTTTTGTTGATGAGAAGGACATTCAAACTCTTGTTGAGGGTATGATTAAGCACGTTTTCAAGAAAGTTCTGAACGCCGACATAAAAACTCCTTTCCACAGGATGACTTTCCACGATGCGATGAGCAAGTATGGCTCTGACAAGCCTGATTTGCGTTTTGGCTTGGAGTTTGTTGACGTTAGTGATATTGTGAAGCATTCTGATTTTTCTGTGTTCAAGGGTGTTGTTGACAAGAGCGGGAAAGTTTTCTGCTTGAATGCCAAGGGCGCTGGTAAATTCTCGAGAACAGAGATAGAGGAGTTAATCGCTATTGCGAAATTGTACAAGCTTCCTGGTCTTGCTTGGATGAAGGTTGTTGGTAAGAATGTTTTGGAGAGCAGTATTGTAAAATATTTCCAGCCAAATATTCAAGCTCAGTTAATCAATGCAGTGAGCGCTCAGGAAGGCGATTTGTTATTGTTCGCTGCAGATGAGTTTGAGAAGGCCGCAACTGCTCTTGGCCAGGTCAGGCTGCACGTTGGCAAAAAGTTAAACCTTATCAAGGAAGGCGAGTTCAATTTTTGCTGGGTTGTTGATTTCCCGTTGTATGAGTGGAATGAGGAAATTAACAGTTGGCAGGCAAGGCATCATATTTTCACGCATCCTAAGGATGAGGATATGGATAAGTTGGAAACCAAGCCTGGCGAAGTTCGTGCAAAAGCGTACGACTGCGTTTTGAACGGTGTTGAGCTTGGTGGCGGTAGCATTAGAATTCACAGGAAGGATGTTCAGGCAAGAGTTTGCCACGTTATTGGTCTTGAGTATGCTGAAGTTGAGAAGAAGTTTGACTTTTTGATGAGCGCTTTCCGTTTTGGCACTCCTCCTCACGGTGGTATTGCTATTGGCTTTGACAGGTTTGTTGCATTGATGTGCGGTCTTAATGATATTAGGGAGGTTATTGCTTTCCCGAGAAACAAGGCTATGGAGAATCCTCTTGATGGCAGTCCTCAGGACTGGACTCCTGAGTTTTTGAAAGAGCTTCACTTGAAATTGGATATTGCTAAGAAATAATTTTTATGAATATCACGCCTGAGATTGTAAAAAGAGTTGCAGCTAATGCTCGTTTGACTTTGAAAGAGGATGAAGTTAAGCATTTTGCTGCTGAGATGAAGGATATCATCAGTATGTTCGAGAAGTTGGCAGAGGTTGATACGTCTAATGTTGAGCCGAGCTTTCATCCGATTCCTGTTAAGAATGTTTCTCGCGAGGATGTTCCTGGAGAGTGTCTTGACCGTGAGAAGGCTCTTTCATTGACTCCTCATAAGAAGGATGGTTATTTCAGGGGGCCTAAGGTTGTATGATTTCTGCGTTTGTTAAGGATGCCAAGGCTGGAAAGATTGACTTGGTTGAGCATACCACAAAAGCGGTTGAGGAAGCTGAGAAGATTAGTAAGGAGTATCATTACATTACTGCTTGGGGTAATGCAATTGAGCGTGCTGAGTTTCTTCAAAAGCAGGCAAGGGATGGTCTTGCTAAAGGCCGTTTGTTCGGTGTTCTTATCTCAGTAAAAGACAATATTTGTGTTGAAGGTGTTGAAAGCACTGCGAGCAGTGCAATTCTAAAAGGTTACAAGCCTGTTTTCAATGCAACTGTTGTTCAGAAATGTCTTGATGAGGGCGCGATTATTCTTGGCAAGACTGTTCAAGATGAATTTGGCTTTGGTGGTTTTTCTGTTAATGTTGGCAAGGGTTACGAAAAGCCTCTTAACCCTGTTGATAAAAAGCGTGTTTGTGGTGGCAGCAGTGGTGGTGCTGCTGGTTTGACTAAGAAAGCTTCTTTCCCTCATATTGCTTTGTCTGAGAGCACCGGCGGGAGTATTGTTGACCCTGCTTCTTTTTGTGGTGTTGTCGGCTTTTGTCCTACTTATGGCCGTGTTTCTCGTTATGGCTTGATTGATTATGCTAATTCTTTGGACAAGATTGGCACGATGGCGCTTTCTGTTGAGGATGCTGCTTTATTGTTGGAAATAATTTCCGGTCAGGACTTGAAAGACAGTACAAGTTCTTCTCTTTCTGTTTCTTCTCTTGAAGTTCCTGGTGTTTTCAATGGTTTGCGCATTGGAATTGTCAAGGAGGCTTTTGGTGAGGGCATTGACAACAATGTTAGAAAGCTGATTATGGAAGTTATTTTCAGTCTTGAGAAAAAGGGTGCGAGAAGAGTTGAGGTTTCTCTGCCTATTTCAATGAAGTATGGTCTTGCTTCTTACTATACTCTTGCGATGTGTGAGGCGAGCACTAACTTGGCTAAGTTTTGCGGCTTGCGTTACGGTGCTTCTGACAAATTGCAGGGTACTTTCAATGATTATTTTTCTCACGTTCGTACTTTGAATTTTGGTCAGGAGGCAAAGCGTCGTTTGTTGCTTGGCACTTTTGCGAGGATGGCGGGTTATCGTGATGCTTTTTACAAGAAAGCAGCCCAGGTTAGGACGAAAATTATTGAGGAATACGCCAATATTTTCAAGCAGGTTGATGTTCTTATCACTCCAACAATGCCTATTGTCGCTCCTACTTTTGATGAAGTAAAGAAATTGTCTCCTTTGCAGAATTATGCTATGGATATTTTGACTGTGAGCCCTAATTTGGCTGGCTTGCCTCATTTGTCTGTTCCTTGCGGTGAGCACAATGGTCTTCCTGTTGGCTTGTTGATTACAGGGCCTCAGTTTGGTGAGCAGAAGGTTGTTCAGGTTGGTAAAGGTGTGGAGAATGTTGTCAAGACTGGTAGGTGATGTTGTAATTGGTTTGGAAGTGCACGTTCAGTTAAAGACAGCTTCAAAGCTTTTCTGTAGTTGTCCTACAAATGCAGCCGAGCCGAATACTGCTATTTGTCCTGTTTGTCTTGGCCATCCTGGGAGCAAGCCTGTTTTGAACAGCAAGGCTCTTGAGTTTGGCGCTAAGCTTGCTCTTGCTCTTGGTTGTTCTCTTGCGAATAGTGTTGTGTTTTCAAGAAAGACTTATTTTTATCCTGACCTTGTCAAGAATTTTCAGATTACCCAGTATGAGGTTCCTCTTGGTAGTAATGGCCAGATTGTGCTTGATAGTGGAAAGGTTGTCAGGATTTCCCGTGTTCATATTGAGGAGGACCCTGGCGCCCTTGTTCACGAGGCAGGCAGTGTTTTAATCGACTACAACAGGAGCGGTATTCCTTTGTGCGAGATTGTTACTGCTCCTGATATGTCCAGTCCTGCTGAGGCTCGTGAGTTTATGAAAAAATTGTTGAGCGTTCTTGGTTATCTTGGTATTTTTGAGCAGGATTCTTGTGTTATCAAGGCAGACGCGAACATTAGCATTAGGGAGAAGAATTATACTCGTGTTGAGTTGAAGAACATTTCTGGCTTTAAGGAAATTGAGCGTGCTTTGGCTTATGAAGTTAAAAGGCAGAAGGAGCAGGACGTCAAGCAGGAGACTCGTGGTTGGGATGCTGATAAGGGTATTTCTTATTCTATGCGCAGTAAGGAAGCCGAGGAGGATTATGGTTATATTGTTGAGCCTGATTTGCCTTTGTTTGAGATTAGTTCTGACTGGATTCGCAAAATTCAGGAGAGTATTCCTGAGCTTGCTTCCCAGCGTGCTGCCCGCTGGGCTTCTGAGTTGAAAGTTGACGAAACCGACGCTCATATTATTGCGAATGATCTTGATGTTGCTGTCTTGTTTGAGAAGGTTGCTGAATTTGTTGACCCTGTTCTTGCTTCGCATTGGTTTAGGCGTGAGATTCTTCGCCAGTTGAATGACAGGAAGGTTGAATTGAAAGACACGCAACTGCGTTCAGAAGAGCTCATAGAATTGTTCCAGTTGCTTGAAAAGAAGAAGATTACTGACCGTATTGCCCAGCAGATTCTTGTTCAGTTGTTTGACAAGAAGTTTTCTCCGAAGAAATATGTTGATGAGCGGAAGCTTGGCCGTGTTGCTGATGAGTCTTCTTTGAAAAAGATTTGTGAGGACGTTATTGCCGGCAATGCCAAGGCTGTTGAGGATTACAGGAAGGGTGAGGAGAATGCTCTTATGTTCCTGATGGGCAAGGTTATGCGCGAGACCAAGGGCACTGCTGCGCCGAATGTTGTTAAAGAGTTGCTGAAGAGCTTATTGAAGTAAATAATCGGATAAAGCATCAAATAAACCATCCGAAAAGGCGAGTGTTTTCTATCCCGCAACTTAAGAAGTGATTATTAAAAACAATCCGGCCTACATTTTGTTTGCCTCGGGATATTTTTGAATACGACTTGTAATGTTTCACCTTCACACTCATCAGAGTCTGGATTTGTGAAAACTTCAAAATGCAAGTGAGGCGTTTCGCTCCAGCCTGTGTTGCCGACAAGCGCGATCAACTGTCCTGTTTTTACTTTTTGGCCTCGCTTCACTTTTGCACTTTTGTAGAGATTGTGCTCATACGCGGAATATTCCCCATGTTCGTGCTTGAGTACGATGCGGTTCCCAGAATTAATGTATTTCTTGTTATTGCCTCCAATTTTGGAATCGTTTCTTAGCCATACGACAACACCGCCTCGCGCTGCATATACTGGGCTTCCTTCTGCGCACCTAAAATCAATAGAATGCCGTAAATTGCCACGATGAGCAGGGGAAGAACGTTTGTGCCAATGAGTTATTGTATGGAAGTCAACTGGCAATTGATACTTATTTCTGCAACGTGCCATAAAGTTCACTCTTTGATTTGACTATAAAAACCCTGGCACTTCTTCTATCTTTTTGTATAATTACTGCAACAATTGATCAACATCCGTCTGCAGTCTCATTTCAAAGTCTGCTATTCTTTCGCCTTCTGCTTTTTCAGTGGATAGTACGTGCATCATTTTCTTGATTAATTCTGTGTCTGTTATTTTGAACTGGCTTGCGTGCTCTTTTATGAGTGCTTCTTCTACTTCCTCCACGTTTGCTTCTTTTACCATTATTACTTCAATTTCTTTGCTCGTAAGTGCATTCGTATTTTTCATCGCAAAATATGCATTTTTTGAATAAATGTTGTGTAGTATGTCGTTCCATCTTATGTCTGCTGGCTTTCCTTGTTTTAGGCATCCTTGAACGCGTATAGTTACAATTGCATTTGCAACATTGTCTATTTTCATTATTTCTTTTTCAATCTCTATTGCTGTTTTTCCTTCTGCGTCAAGTGATATGCATACTGTTGGGTGTACAATTAACGGCGTGTGTTTTATCTCTCCATCATTTACAATCACAAAGCTTCCGTGTTTTAACTTCTCAATTTCAGAAAAATTGTTAGGAAATATTGGTCCTGGATAGACAATATTTCTGTATTCTCCAACGTCTGCCCTGTCAACAACGTGTACGTGCCCCCCAGCATAGTAATCAAATCCTTTCGGCATTAGTGAAACAGCCATTGCGTCCATTTCTTCCAGTTCTTTTGGCTTTAATTCAGAAAGTGCGCTGTGGAACATGAATATTTTGTATCCTTCTTCTTTTTCCAGATGTTCTTTTGCCAATTGATAATAGTACGATGTCTCTAATCCTCCTTTTTTTCCTATCATTCCTGTTATTTTTGTTCCTGTTTTATCCACTGTAAAATGTAATTTTATTCTGTTGTCAGCCAGCTCTTCTCCTTTTGCAACATTTACAGCCAGTCCTGCGTGTTCAAGTACGTCCAGCATTGTTTTCCCGCTTGGCGAGAAGTCGTGGCTGCCTGCAATGTAATACACTGGAATTCCATTGTCTTTCAATTTTTTCAATTGCTCAACTGCCATCTTCAAACTCTCGATACCCGGCACTGCTGTATTAAATAAATCTCCAGAAATTAGTAAAAAATCAACTTTCTCAGCTAAGCATTTCTCTATTGCCATAACGAAACTCTTCGTATTCGCTTCTCTCAGTTTTGGCTCTCTCCATCCGCCGATATGACAATCAGACAAATGTGCGAATTTCATAGTTTCAGCCCAACAAACGCTTGTTTTTGTTTTACTTCTTTGTGTTCTTCGTGTGGTATTTTTATTGGCATTGCAAAACTCAGGAAATTGCTGGTAACTATCGCCTCGCCTTTGTCAAGTGAGGCAATCATTCTTTCATCGCTTGACAAGTCCTGTGCTGCACTCTCTATTATTGCCTGTCTTTCGGGTTTTAGTTCTATTCCAAGTATTATTTTCGTATTTATGTTCGCTAATATTTCTCTCGGTATTAAGCTTGGCAGTTGTGTTATTGCTGTCAGCCCAACGTTGAACTTTCTTCCTTCGCGTGCAATTGTTGAGAATATGTTTGGTCCTCTTTCAAGCACTTCTTTTCCTAATACGCGTGGTGCTTCTTCTAATACAACGCTTACAACTGGTTTCATTTTCATTTCCTGCAATGAATAAGTTTTGTGTTTTTCTAAAACAACGCTTGCTATCATGCTTCCGATTAATATCTCAATATTGCCGTGGAAACTGCTCGTATCAATTATCACCGTCTTGCCAGACTCAAGCGCGTTTACTATGTCTGGTATTGTTGTCTGCCCGGAATTAGTATCAAATATTCCTGCGCTTGTAATATTCTTCTCTTCATCCACATCTAATCTCAATAATTGCATTAATGTTCTCTTAACAACTGCAAGTGTTCCTTCGTGGAATTGCTGGTTTAACGGTTGCTCTCTAAGCACTGCTTCTATCCAGCTGTCTTTGTATGTATGATGATACGCAGTGACTGCTTGTTTTTGCGCGTCTGTCCAGTCATACACGCCGTCAAAATGTTTTGGTATTAATTGTCCCAAATGTATTTTTAGTGTTCTTGCTCCTGGCGGTGGATTGCGCGGTGTATAATATAGTAATTTATCCCTTGCTTCTGTGTGCTTTCTTAATTTTTCATAATATTCGTCGTGCGGGTCCAGCACGAGCATTGAACAATATTGTTGTCCGAGAGTATTCCAAAGTAAATTCGTCATTAGTACGCTTTTTCCCCTGCCTGTTGTTCCTGCAATCAATATGTGGTGGCTTAGTGCTTTCTGCCCGTCAATCGACACAGGCACTTCAAGCACTTTGCTTCCGCTTCTTAGTTTTCCAAGAAATAGCGGATTTTGCGGTGTTGTCAGGAAAGTTACATCTTCTGCTGTTATCTCTCTGACTTTTGTGAAGAATGTCGGCAGTGTTTTGCACGCTCTTGAGTTTTGTTTTTGTATGAATGCAAGATTTTTCAATCGCGCAAGTACATAATTCCTTAACTTCGCATCCATGAATTCTAATTTCTCATCTTCTTCTAATTTTAATCCTGAAATCATTTCAAGATTTTGCTGCGTCAATTGTGAACCATACAGCAAATCAAATGCCTGCAGCAATATTTGTCCGTCTGCAGTCTCTGCTATCATCAATTCCCCTAATTCAAGCGCTTGTTCATTCTTCTGCCTGACGAGAATATTGCCGAATTCTCCCCCTATTATCAGCCCTTTTGTCATGTCGGAAATCCTAGCTCGGAATCACTGATTTAATTCGCAGGATTTCCGAGCATGATCAAGAACCACCACTAGATAATATAATTGTTGGTGGTTCTTGACATGTATTTTTCCTCTCTGCTGTCTATATATTATTTATGCGACTGGAACATAGAAATTGCGCGATAGATTTATAATTTGGAAAACTTTTAGCTCGTCAATGAAAAAAGAGATTAGAAAAGCGTTGGCTAAGGCAAAGGAGTTGGAAAAGATTCCGTATCCTTCCAAGGAAGAGATTGTCAAAGTCTATAAGGACGGTTTGGAGGAAGCTGAGCGCCTAAGAAAGCTTTTGAAGCCTGCTTGGTTTATTTTGGACGAGAAGGAAGCTCGTTTATTGTCGGGGAAAAAAGATAAAAAGCCTTCTTCTCCGTCGAGAAAAAAGAAAAGTTTATAAATATCCTGACTTTCTTAACTTCGTTGAGATTGAGGGCGAGGGGGTTTCTATTCCAATGCTCTCTATAAACTAAAGGAGGAAATAAAAATGGCAGAAAAAGTAGCAAAAGTTGGCGTAAGAAAACAGGACGGCTATTTGTATTTTGTAGACAAGGCTGGCGATGTTTCTCGCGCAAAGATGGCACGCGGCAGGAAAGGCAAGGCTGGAAAGGCAGAAAAAGTTGCAAAGGTAGGGGTTACAAAGCAGACTGGATTCTTGTACTTCGTTGACAAGTCAGGCGATGTTTCCCGCGCAAAGATGGCCCGCGGCGGCCGAAAGCGAAAGCGCTAAGCGCTTTTTTTTTATTTTACGCCGGGAAACATTCGTTTCCGGCGCCCAGAAAACCTTTGGTTTTCTAGGGTTTTTTATCTTTCTGAACGAAAGCTATATATAGTAATCTTAAGTATTATTTTTTAAAAAGGTGGGTTCATGTTAAAAAAGATTAAGAATTTTTTCACAAACACTTTCGGCGACTTTTTCGGTAAGAGAAAAAATTTCAAGCTTGGCTTGTACGGCCCTCCAAATTCTGGCAAGACAACTTTGGCAAACAAGATTTGTCTTGACTGGCTTGGAGAAGAAATGGGTTCTGTTTCTCCTATTCCTCACGAGACAAGGGAAGTTAATGTAAAAGACAATATTACTATCAAAGGCAAGAAAGGCGAGGAGCTTGTTTTCAATCTTGTTGACACTCCTGGTATTGCTACAAAAATTGATTATGAAGATTTTATGAAAAGGGGTATGTCTGCGAGCAAGTCTAAGAAGAGGGCCAAGGAAGCTACAAAGGGTGTTATTGCGAGCATCAAGTGGTTGGACGAGGTTGATACTGTTCTTGTCGTGCTTGATGCTACCCAAGACCCTTATTCTCAGGTTAATGTGACAATCATCGGCAATCTTGCCGCAAGGAACATTCCTGTTATTGTTGTTGCCAACAAGACTGATTTGAGAAAGTCAAGCATCAAGCGTATTCAGTCTGCTTTCCCGCAGTATGAAGTGATGGGTATTAGCGCTAAGTACGGCAGGAATATGAGCAAGTTTTATGATAAGCTGTTTGAGCTGGCGGGCAGATAGTATGGTTACTCTTCATTTTATGCCTTATACTGAGATTGAATCTTTGAGCGGTTTGGGCAGAATCAGGAAAATTTTGAATGTTGCAAAGCAGAACAAAATTGTTTTGCTTCAGGGCCGTTTGAAGAAAGAGGAAGAGGCAGAGTTGATTAAGACCACTATGGAAGAGGTTAATAAGAAGTTTAAGGGTATTGAGATTGCTGTTATTAATCCTGCTCAGTCTGCGAAAGATGGCCTTCAGAAGTTTAAGTATGAAATGTTTGGCTTGTTTTTTGGCGACCAGCAGGGTTTGACTATTATTGGTCCTGCTAATGTCGTGAAGAGTATTCGCAAGGACCCGAATAAGATTGAGTTGTTGACGTCGGAGGCGCGTAAGCGCAGGTAGTATGCCTCATCAATGCGTAAGATGCAGCGTATTCTATGATGATGGTGCGCAGGAAATATTGAAGGGTTGTCCTTGCGGAGGGCGTTTGTTCTTTTTCGTAAAGAAGGAAAAGCTTGAGGCTGCGAAAAATCTTGTTCCGCAAAATCTCGAACCAGCTCAAAAACAGCAGATTGAAAAAGATGTATTGGAGCTTGTTGGTGGCTCTGTTGATGATGTTCCTGTTGTTCTTGATTTTGAGAGCGTGAGAGTGCTTGAGCCTGGCAAGTATCAGCTTGACCTTGTTCAGTTGTTCAAGGGCGAGCCTCTTGTGTTCAGGCTTGAGGAAGGCAAGTACGTTATTGATATTCAGGAGAGCTTCCAGAAACTTAAAAAGAGGTAAAATACTGGAAGGGTAAGATTTATATATAAGAAGTCTCTTTACTTTAATATCTAGTTCATAAATGAGGTGATTACATTGGAGGAAGAACATCGAGGAATCGCTCTTGTGATTCTTGGCATTATAGCCGTTATTGGAGTTATCGGTCTGGTATTAATGTTTACTAATTCGAACAGGAGTGCTGGTGCTTTATTTACCAACACTGGTGTCACTCCTGGCATTGTCGCGTGTGACAGCCCTTGCACATTGTTTCCGAGCGGAAACGATTATGATGCAATGATGATGGAAGATCGTGTTGACGCAGCCAACAGGAAGTGGGTATACGTCGGCGATGTTACATTCACATATATTATTGACGGCCGCACTGAAGTGCTTGGCTGCTGGTGCCCGACTCAGGGCAGTCCGCAGTTCCCGCCAACAGAGGAGTTTGCATCCATTATCCCAGGTGAAAGTTCTGGTGCTGCACAGTATGCAGGAAGATATCCAGGAACGCCTGTAGATATGTATTCAGACATTAGCTACCCTGCAGCTCCAAGGAGCGACCCAAGGGGAACTCCGCCAGGCTATTATCCGCTTGGCACTAACACCATTGGTTAAATGCGTGTTATTTTTTTCTCTTTATTTTCTATTTTCTTTTTGAGTTTTCTGTCTATTATTATGCTCGATTCGTTTACAGGCTCTATTACGACCACTCCCGGCTGTCAGGTTGGCTGTACGCTTGCTTTTTATCGTACTCTTGAGGAAAAGTCTGAAGTTGAGAAGATGTGGGGTTATGCGTGTTTTGTTAATATGGGCGAGGGTCCTTCTCCGAGTTCTTTTAGAAAGTCAGGCTATGTTTCTTTTGCCTGTATGTGCCCGCGTCCGTGGTGGGCGTGTGGCCAGAAGCAGTTTCTGCCTCATCCCAGCATAGTTACTGTTAATTGATTATTCTTCGTCCATTACTATTCTTGCTATGTTATTCGTTAGCGTTACCATCGTTTTGAATAGTTCTGCAACCCCTGAAGGTAGTTCTGATGCCTGTTTGAGCAGTTCTTCTCTTTGCAGTGCGACATTGTCAGCTAGTTTCTTGTCTTTTGTGAAGTATGCTTTCATGACGTCCAGATATCCTTTTTCGACTTGTCCTATGACATTCTTGAGCTTTTCCTTCTTTTTCTCTTTGCCGAGGTATTCTGCCAGTTGTTTTGCAGCATCGGCGAAGTTCTCTAAGTTTATTGTTAAATAATAACAGCTTAGTATTTTGTCGTTTGTTAGCTGGAATGTTTCTGCCACTTTTTTGTTTGTCATCGAGTTTTTCAGCAGTCTCATCAGCAGGAAGTATGCCCTGTTGACTTCATAGTCCCTGACTACTACGCTTTGTGCCAGTTCTGGTTTTTCTATTGTTGCTATGCTGTCTTGTATCATGCTTCGCACGAGCATGTCCATTCGTCTTATTGTTTTGTCGACGCTGATTTCTTTTAAGTTCAGCAAATCTTTCGCTATTATGCTTTTGGCTGTTTGCTCTGCCACTTCCAATGCTACGAAGTCGTGTAGCATTTTTCTGATATCTTTTGTCTTGTCTGTTATTTCTTCTCCGTGCAGTGTTATCGTGTTGTAGTTGTTGATGTACGCGCTTGTTATTTCTCTCTGTATTGTGCTGATGTTTTTGTTGTCTATCGATATCGTGATGTCTTTTAGTGGCAGTTGTTCGTCTGTCTTGCTTTCTGGTGTTATTGTGAGTTCTTTCTCTCCTTTTTCGTATAAGTAGACTAAGTCTCCTTTCTTGAGTTTGTGCTTGTCCAGCCATTCTTTTGGTAGAGAAATAGTATGGCTTGCCTGTCCTGCTTTCACAAGTCTTCGTATTATCACGACAAATCACCTCTTTTGCTTTGCAAAAGACCTCGACGAATTTTATTCGGCGTTGTCTTTTTAGTATGTACAACCGTACTTCCAATGCATTAAGTATATATAAACCTTTTCCAATTAATGTTTTGTTGTGTTAGCGTATCACAACATCACTCACTCGGCGGGTCCTATATGGGCTCGCCAAATTTTATGATGAAACCCCCCTCAACACTCATTGGCGCGTCCCGACTATTTCTCGCGCCAATTTTTTTATACTCATGAATAATCCATTGTTGCAGCGCGTTGACGCTTATTTGCGAGGTATTTCTCGCACTGACCGTGTTTGTATCGTTCACGATACTGACCCTGATGGAGTTTGTTCTGCTGTTATTATTGCCAAGTGCATCGAGCGTTTGAGAGGCACAAAAATTGATTTGCGCTTGAGTCTTGATAAGAAGCTGCACGCAATTAATCCTGATATGCTGTCTCAAATTAAGAAAGCAGGGATTAACAAATTAATCACCACTGACTTCAGTCTTGAACAAAATATGGATACTATTCGCGAACTTGAAGGTTTGTGCGAGATTCTCGTCATTGACCATCATAAGTTGTATGCTGAAGTGAACAGTCCTCGTACAATATTATACAAGCCTCAGTTGTTTTCAGAGATAGATCCTTCAAGATATTGCACTGGCAAGCTTGCTTTTGATGCAGCAATGCGTGTCGCAGATGTTTCAAACCTTGACTGGCTTGCTGCTTCTGCCTGCATTGCTGATATTGCAACTGTTCCTTGGTTGTCCTGGCTGAAGTCTGTTTTCAGGAAGTACAAGTTTAAGCCGAAGAAAAACCTGTTTGATACTGCTCTGGGCCAGGTTGCTTCAACTATTACGAGCGCTGAAGTGTATGATATTAAATTGGTGGCTGAATGTTTTGATGTTTTCTATAAGGCAAAAGGGCCAAAGGATGTTTTGAAGTCTAAGCTGGGGAAATGTAGAAATATTGTGGACAAGGAGCTTAAGTATTGGATTAAGCGTTTTCCAAGAGGTGCTGAAAGGCATGGTGAGCTGCGAATATTTGAGATTAAGCCCAAGTTTCATTTGCAGGGCCCTGTCAGCACTATTTTGGGCCTGAAGTATCCTCATAACACGATTATTGTGGCTGACATTAGCAAGGACTTCATATCTATTAGCGCGCGCAGGGGAGATAAGAAGCTTGCTGTGAATACTTTGCTTGAAAAGGCCGTGGAAGGGTTAAAAGACGCCCATGCTGGCGGCCACGTGCCTGCCGCAGGCGCAGGTTTTAATAAGATGCACTATTCTGTTTTCAAGAAAAGAGTGATTGCTATGGCTGGAGGCGTTGATGGAGCTTAAACATATGGGCTTGGCTGTTGCCAGTATTCTTGCAGTTATGGCTATTTTTGCCGCTATATTGATTATTAGCGGGCGTGTTGTCTTTACTGCGTAAAGTTTAAATCTCTGTTGTGTTGTTTCCAGGTCATGCCTGCTTTTGTTAAGACAAGCACGTTTGAGTCTTGTATGTCTAAGCTTTCTTCTGAGCTTGATGCTCCTGTAATGCTTGTTTCTGAAGAATTCCTCTTTTGGGGCGCGCTTTCTTTTTTTCAGGAACTGCGTTTGCGCAGGGATGACAAGTTTTCTGATGTCTCTGGCATCAAATATGCAAGAGCATCTGTTGATGGTCTTTCATTCATCACAGGTCCTTTTAGAACCTCAGAAGTTTGCTCTCTTGATGAGGAGTTGTGTGATGCAAGAGCTAATTTGCCTGTTTGGAGTGCTTCTTTTGAAAATATGGTGCGCATCGCAATCGGGCAGGCTGTTATTGCTGGAAAAGCCTTATACAAAAATGAGAATGAATTGATGCAGGCAAAACTTCTTCTGGAGTTTCTGCATACTGTTGGCCATTTGCACGAGCCTAATCGTTTGTTGTCAGCAACTGCCCAATTTTTGGTTCAGAAGTTTCGTCTGAGTAATGCCGTAATTCACTGTTTTGGCAGCGAGGTGCGTTATTTTGACTCAAAACTCAAAGCTTCTGTTCTTGTTGAGCAGAGGCTTGTTTCTCAGGTTAAAAGCTCACGCACCGCTTTTACAGTTGCAAATATCTCAAAGGATTTTCTTCTTGACGGTATTGCTGACAGGGATAAGCTTCCGCCTTGTGCTTGTGTTCTTCCTTTGTCAGAGGGCTACACAATCTTGTATTCTGAAAATTTGCCTGAGCTCTCCGGAATAAGCGATGTTTTGAAAGAGTTGAATTCCATTTTGTTGCGCGTGACTGAATATCAAAAGGTGCAGACATCTGCAGTTACTGACCAATTGACAGGACTATACAACCGCAACCATCTTGTTTCATCTATGGACAAGCTTCTTCCCATGCTCTCATCCAAGAGCGAGCCTATCAGCGTTTTGCTTTTTGATGTTGATAATTTCAAGAATTTTAATGATACAAATGGGCATCCTGAGGGCGACCGTGTGCTTCGCGCCATTTCAGACGTTATTCGTTCTTCTATGCCTCAGAGCGCTGTTTCCTGCAGGTATGGTGGCGAAGAGTTTGTGATTGTTCTTCCTGGGTTTAATCAGGAGGCTGCAAAGCAGGCTGCTGAGAAGTTGCGTATTGATATCGAGCAGTCCTGTCCGTTAACTGTTAGTATCGGCGTTATGACTTGTCTGAATAGTTCTGCGTCTCGTGAAACTCTTATTCGCGAGGCAGACCGTGCTTTGTACAGGGCCAAGCATTTGGGCAAGAACAGGGTGGTGCCATTTATAATGTTGGACCGAAATCTGGGTGTGATAGATGCGTAGCGAATGTCTTTTAGCAGTCAAATATCATCATCAGCAGTCTCCTGATAGTTGTCTTGCTGCTTGTGTGAAGATGGCGGTTCAGTATTTTGGCTCCCATCTTGATGAGCTTGAGTTTTATAGAAAGTCCAGGTTTAGCCGCAAGTATCCGGGCTTGTGTGATGTCTGCATTGCTTCCACTCTTATCAAGATGGGCTATAAAGTTATCAGTTATTGGGATGGCAGGATGGAGGATTGGGGAGTCTGGACTGATGAGCTTTCAAGCTTGTACAAGCGCGCTGAAATAAAAGCTAAAAAGACCAAAAAATATGTTCATAAGCATAATGCTTCTTTGGAAACAATCAAGGAGTTTATTGACAAGCATATTCCTGTTATCAGCGAGGTTTTGGCTGGTGAGTTTTACAATACGCACGAAATTGGCACTCATATGGTGCTTATTCGTGGTTATGATAAAAGGGGTTTTCTGATTTGCGACCCTTGGTCCGGCCAGGGCTTTATTACTTATGAGCATTTTATGCGCTCCTGGAGTCCTAATAAATTGTTTGGAAGAAGTTTGATTGTTATATTGCCTGAATGATTATTTGCTTGTCATTATCTCTATGACATCCCGATGATGCAGTGGAGTATCTTTTGATATTTTTCTTTTTGTTTTGACATCTATTGCCGCCACGAAGTTTTTCGCCAAATCTGTGTGTATGTGTGCTGCAAAGCCTAATGCTGTGCTGTTTGGCGGCAGTAAGAAGCAGTCTGGCAGTATTCTTCCTTGGCTGTCTCCAAGTTTGCCTACCCCTCCTGGGAATATTGCGATGTACTTTAGCAGTTCAAGCACTGCCCTGTCCAGTGCTTGTTGTACTCCTGTGCTTCCGTATTTGTCAAGCACGTTTTTCTGTATGAAAGTTAGTGCCTCTTTCTGTTTTTCGTTTAATTTTTCGCTCATTTTGAATTTTGATTCTCCTGGGCTGTATTCTATCAGTCCTGCTTTTGCTGCTTCTTTTAGTGCGAGTTCAGAGTCTCCTGATGCCGGTATTATGACATAGTCTGGAAATTCTTTTTTGCATCTTTCAAGGTTTGAATGCGCTGTCGGCAGGTCCATTTTGTTTGCAACTACCAGCATTGGTTTTGTCTTTTTTCTTATGTGTTTTGCCAAGTCCAGTAAATTTTGGTCTGTCCAGTCTGCTGGTTTTTCAGGGTTTAGGTTAAGGTTTGCTATTGCTTGGTCGACTATTTGCTCTGTTACGTTTAGCCCGCTTAGTTGTTTTGCCAGTGCTCTTGATAATTTTGATTTTTCCTGTTGTATTATTCTTGCGAATTTGTCCCATCCTTTGTGTATTATTCCTAAAATCCACATGTCCAGTTCTACTTCAAGGAATCTTATGTCAAATGCCGGGTCGTAGCTTCCTGGCTCTATGGGCTCTCCTCTTTCGTTTGTGCTTCCTGCCATGTCAACTATGTGGATGAACGCATCCGCCTGCCTTAAGTCATCCAAAAACTGGTTTCCTTTTCCTTTGCCTTGGTGTGCTCCTGGCACGAGTCCTGCTACGTCAAGGACTTCTACAGGCACAAATCTTTTGTTGTTTATGCAGTACCCGTATCTTGGGTTGCACTGGACGCCTAGTTCTTTGTCAACGCAGTCTATTTTGATAAAGGCAAATGCCCTGTTTGGCTTGATTGTTGCAAAAGGGTAGTTTGCAATCAGCACTTCTGCTAATGTTGCTGATTTGAAGAACGTGCTTTTTCCGACGTTTGCTTTTCCCACTATTCCTATTAGCATGACTGCTTTGCCTTGTTGTTCGTTTATAAGTTTTGCTACCTTAACCTTTATAAACAATTATGCCCTTCTGGTTTGTATGGCCGGTCCGATTAAGCATCGTTATACTGAGTTTGGTCAGGATATGATTGAGGCTGCTACTTATGCTGTTACTACGCGTGATGTGTTTAAGCTTGAATACTTGTATATTATGATTCACGATTGGCTTGCTGATGAGGGCTGGGGCTCCCGTGATGACAGTAAGTTTGGTGAAACCTATTATATGCAGCGCGAGCATCCTCAGCACGGCAAGGAGATTTGGATTAGGTGGCGTTTGAAAAAGCAGGCTCCTGTTTCGCCTAAGACTTATTTGTGGATTATGGATATTGATTTTAAGATCATCGGCCTCAAGGATACCGAGATTGTCTACAAGAATCAGAAGGTTAAGATGGACAGGGGCGAGTTTGAGCTTGCCTGCCGCGGTGCCTTGATTGTGGATTACGGAAAAGAATGGGAGAAATCTGCTTTGAAAAGGCTGAAGCGGACTTGGCTTCGTAGGATTCACCGCCATCAGCTTGGCCTGCAGAAAAAGGCGATTTACGAGGAGTGTTACCGTTTGCGTGATTTGGTTCTGAGCTATTTGAAGTTTGAGAACATATTCCCAGAGAAGGAAGCCGGCGAGTTTTACGTCAAGCGTACTTTGGAGTAGTTCTAATATAGTTAACACAAATCTTTATAAAGCAACTTTGCACTGTTTTTTGTATGGTGATGTCAGAACAGCCGGAGACAATTATTCGTCATCGGGGTTTTTTTAATTATTCTGATTTGCAGAGGTCTATTCGCAAGTGGTTTGCTGATGAGGATTTTAATGTTGTTGAGTATCCTTCTTTGAAGCAGAAATTTGCCACTCCGACTGGTGTTGAGCAGGAGTTTAAGGTTAAAGCTCACAAAAATATTACTGGGTACATAAGATTTCACATAGAATTGCTTGTTCGTGTTTATGACTTGCGTGACATTGAGATTATTCGCGAAGGTCACAAGGTTCAGCTTCAGGACGGCAAAATTTTCGCGATTATTACGCCAACTCTTGAGTTTGATTGGCAGAAGCGTTATGGGGGAAGCAAGTTTTTGCAGGCTTTGGACGATTTTTACAGAAACTATATTATTAAATACAAGATAAAGGATTATTGGGAGGATATGATACTGATTAAGAGCACTATGCTTGCGCAAATGATTAAGGAAACGCTTGGCCAGGAAGTGATGTAATGGCTGAGCGTTTGATTATTGTTGATAAGGAGCGTTTGAATTACGAGGGTATTTTTGATGCCAAGGAGCTTTTTGTTGTTATGAAGAATTGGGCAACAGACCGCGGTTATTGGCTTATTGAGAAAAAACACGGCGAGGCAATTAAGCCCGAGGGCAAGTATATTGATATGGACCTTGAGCCTTTCAAGAAGTATACTGATTATGCCAAGTCTGTGATTAAGATTCGCGCCCAATTTAATGAGTTGAAGGATGTTGTTGTTGAGCGCGACGGCAAGAAGGTTAAATTGCAGGAAGGGAAGGCGTTGTTTATTTTTGACGGCATTCTTGAGACCGATTACGAGCACAGGTGGGAAACCAAGCCTATCTTCCACTTTTTGAGGACTGTTTTTGAGAAGTATGTTTACACTCCTTTCATCAGCGGTTTTGAAAGGGGCGTTAAGGAGGATACTATGTCTTTGAAGAACCAGATTAAGTCTTTTTTGAACTTGAGCAGGTTTGTATAGTAAACTTTAAATATTAGCCCATTTTTGTTACTTCTTGGGGGTTACCAATGCCACAACCTAATCATTTATTGTCTCGTAATAAGCTTTTGAGAAGTGTGAAGGAAAGAGTTATGTATTTTCAACGTACTTCTCCTGATGCTCTTGTGCTAACCCCGGAAGAAAGAATTTTGGTTGAATTGCGTGATGCAGAGCATGAGGGTTCTTGGGGTGTTATGGTTGCGAATTTAGGAACTCTTGTTGGCAAGCTTCCAATTAATTCAAGTCTTAACAGCGAAGCAGATATTATGTTGATAAGGAAGGCTATGCAGCCTTATGAAATCCAGTACGGAATAAATTTAGCTGGCCTACCAAAACCAGCTGAACCTTTTATTCCTTCTCACTAATCTTTGTAATTCTTTTTCCAGTAATTCTGCATTTGGAAATTTCTTCTCATCCAGTCTGAATTTTCTGCTGTGGTGTGCTGTTCTTCCTTCTTTTGCAATATACTGGTGCTTTTTGTGCAGCAACTCGTGGTACATTACGTAGTCCATTAGTTCTTCATTTTCAAGCAATATCTTGCTTATCGTAACTGTATCTGTTGCATACTCGTATGTTCCTAACCTATTGATTCCGTTTCCAATCCGCAGGTTTGGCTGTTCCATTATTCCTGCAAAGAATCCTTCATTCACTCTTTTGAAACTCTCTTCCAATACAGGATGGTTTTCTGTTTTTGGTGCAAATCTTGGCAAGCTTTTGATAAAATTATGGTACAAGTCCATCTGCATTGTTTGCTTTTTCTCTTTGAGCAATCGTACCATTAATTCTTGTATCAGTCCTTTTTGTATGTCTGGAGAAATCGTCTTCCATTTTCTGCTCATTGATACGGTTAATTCATAGCTGTTCATTCGTATGTTTGCATTATATCCTCTGAATTTTCCGTTATATCTTAGAATTAGTCTTCTTGTGATCTCTTTTTCCGGGTACAGTTCTTTGAATGCCTGTTCAACTATGCTCATTCTATTGGGTATCTGAGTATTGCGCCTATTTTTCCTATGTCTCTTAGCTGTGCGCCTTCTCTTGTTTCTATGGAGATTATGAGCACTTGTGTGGAAAATGCTTTTGCTGTATTCTCAAATTGTTCTATTTTTTGTTCGTCAAGCACTTCTGATAATAATATTTTGTCTACTGCTCCCATTTCAAGTGCTTTTAGCACATTTTGTTCTCCGTATGCCACGAGAGTTGGTTTTGTTGCAAGCATTTCCAAAAACAGGCCGACAAGTTTTTTCTCTGACATTACTTCTTCCTGCGCGAGAACATCGTGGCATTTGTCTAGTAATTCCTGTAGTCCGAATTCTTCTGTGTAGCTTAGGTCTTTGACTGCGATTATTTTCTTCTTGACTTCATTTGTCAGGGCTCCGCTTTCTATGAAGTCATATTTTGTTGGCCCTGGTCCTCCAACGAGTATTCCTTTGAGCCCTTCCAGCATTAAGAATTGGTCTTTTGCTATGTCTCCTACTTTTTTGAAGTGGTCGTTTACTGCTATTTCCCTGTTTCGCGCGAATCTTACGCTTGATTGTCCGCCTGCCTTGAATTTTCCTGGCACGTGCGAGTGTGTTGATACTAATGTAATTATTGTTTTTCCTTTGAGCAGTGCAAGTATTGCGTCTCTTGAGTCAAGGACTATCATTCCGTAGATGTCTTTGCTTTCCAGCATGTCTCGCAGTAAGTCCAGCTGGAAGTTTTTGTCGCACCTGTAAATTCTTGTCTGGATTGGTATTGGGGGCTCTATGCTCCATACTCTTACATCAGAAACTCCTTCTCTTGATGCAACGTTTCCTGAAAATATTGCCAGCCCGTTTTTTGGTGTTCCTTTGAATAGTCTCAAGTGCTGTATCATTCGTTCAAGTGCATCTATCACGTTGTTTCTTGTCTGTGCGCTCTTTATGTTTGTTGCAGTGCCTTGCTCCTGCGCAAGGTGCTGTATTATCTTGATCAGGTCATATCCTGCTGGCACGTATACTGTGACGAATTCTGTGTGGCGTGCGCTATACGAATCTAGTTCCTTCACGAATTTCTTCAGGTGGTATCTCTGGTTTTCTGTTAATGACATGCTTTTTTCTGGGTATTTGACTGTATATAAAGATTATGTGCGCTCCATCAGAAACCTTTTTAAATAGCCTCTTTTTTTGCTTAGTCATGGCAGATGAACAAAAGGGTTTGGGTCCTGTAAAGCGTTTTGGCGTTCGTTATGGTCGTACTGTTAAGCACAAGCTTGCCAAGATTGAGATTGAGCAGAAGAAGGCCCATATTTGCCCTTATTGTTCAAAACCCAAAGTCTACCGTATTGCTTATGGCGTCTGGCAGTGTGGCAAGTGTAAGAACAAGTTTACTGCGCATGCTTATACTGTTGGCAAGAAGTTGAGTCTTGTTGAGCAGGCTGCAAAGTTGGCTGCTGATTTTCCTGTTATAAAATCAACGTCTGAGATTGTTGAGGAAGAGGAGTCATAATGGTAAAATATACTTGTTTTTTGTGCGGCAAAAAAATATCAGAGGATATGATGGGCAAGCGTGTTCGTTGCCCTTATTGCGGTAGCAAAGTGTTGTATAAATCACGTTCTGCATCAACAAAGGTTAAAGCAGTATGAATCCTAAGGAAGCAAAGGAAGGCATTCAGCGTTTGCAGGTTATGGAGCAGAATGTTCAGGCTCTTGGTATGCAGAAGCAGCAGTTCCAGGCTCAATTGTTTGAGGTTGATGGTGCTTTGAAGGAGCTTGAAACTTCTTCCAGCGGGTATAAGATTATTGGCGGGATTATGATAAGCACAGATAAGTCTGCCTTGCGTTCCGAATTGGAGGGCAAGAAGGAAGTTTTGGAAGTTCGCGTGCAGTCTTTGGAAAAGCAGGAGAAGCAGTTGCACGACAAATTGAAGAAGTTGCAGGAAGAAGTTCTTTCTTCTGTTAACAAGGAGTGATTTCTATGAGTGATGCGTTACAGCAGGTGTTGATTGCTCTCCAGGAGCTTAATGAGGATTCGACTACTCCTAAGAATGTGAAGTTGAAGGTTGAAAACACGATTAAGTTGTTGAATGCAAATGCTGAGCTTTCAATCAAGGTTAGCAAGGCTTTGAATGAGTTGGAAGTAGTTGCTGATGACTCAAGTGTTCAGACGCACACCAGAACTCAAATCTTTAATATTGTCAGCTTGCTCGAACTTGTATAATATTTTCTTTTGACGCATACAAGTGAGGGATGTGGTGTTCTTCTTTGTCTTGTATTACGCTTTCCATTATTCCTACGTGCACGAGTTTTCCTGTAACTATTCCTATTTTTACTTTCTTTCCTAGATTTTGTTTCAGCTTTCTTTTGATGAATAATCCTGTGATTGCGTTTGGTATGAAGTCTTTTATTGCCAAGAGCGCCGAGAATCCTATTATTATGACAGCAATCGTAATTATGATACCTAAGACCAGTTTTGTCAGCCCGAATTGTTGCAGTATGACCAGAAGCGTGATGGTGTAAATTACGTATTCCACTATCCTGCTTATTGCTTTGTCCAGTTTCATGTCTTCTGTTGCAAGTATTCTGTTGATTTCTGCTTCGCTTAGTACTCGTCTGGTTATTCTTCCTGCTAGTTTGGCTATTATGAAGCCTATGAGTAGTGTGACAAGCGCCACTATGCTTTTTCCAGCCAATTGTCTCATTGCTTCAATTAATGCCATGTTCTATTCGCCATAAACTCTTTTTATAAACCTTTTTATACAGCTTTGTTGTCTGTGTTCTTTAATGGCTGATTTGCACGAGAAGATTAGGGAAATGGAAGAGGCGATGACCAAGGCCAAGTACAACAAGTCTACTGAGCATTGGTTTGGCTTGATGAAGAGCCAGATTGCTAAATTGCGCGAAAAGATTGAGAAGAAGGCTGCTGGCAAGGGTGGCGGTGAGGGCTGGTTTGTCAAGAAGACCGGTAATGCTACTGTTATCTTGGTTGGTTTTCCCAGTGTTGGTAAGTCTACTTTGTTGAATGCTTTGTGCGGCACTAAATCAAAGGTTGCCGCTTATGATTTCACTACTCTTGATTGTATTCCTGGCACGTTGAATTACAACAATGCAAAAATCCAGATTTTGGACGTTCCTGGTATTATTTCTGGTGCTGCTTTTGGCAAGGGTCGTGGTAAGGAAGTGCTTGCTATGGCTCGCAATGCTGACCTTGTTCTTTTTGTTGTTGATGCTTTGCATCCTGGGCATTATCCAACTCTTATTAAGGAAATTTATGATGTTGGCATCAGGACTAATCAGCGCAAGCCCATTGTCAAGATTGTCAAGAAGTCTCGCGGCGGCCTGAGTATGAGTTCTACGGTGAAGCTTACCAAGGTTAGTGCTGATACTTTGTCTTCAATTCTTAAGGAATTTAAGATTATGAATGCTGATGTTGTTATTCGTGATGATGTTGATATTGACCAGTTTATTGACTCTGTTGAGGGCAATCGTAAGTATGTGAATGCTCTTGTTTGCGTGAATAAGACTGATTTGTTGAGTGACAAGGAAAAGCATAAGTTGAAGGAGCTTTTGCATAATCCTGTTTTTGTCAGCGCTGAGAAAAAGGAGGGTATTGATGATTTGAAGGAGAGTATTTTCAGTTCTTTGAATTTTGTGCGTGTGTTCTTGAAAGAGGTTAACAAGAAGCCTGATTTGGATGAGCCGATGATTCTTACAAAGCCTGCTTCCGTAAGGGCTGTTTGCGAGCACATTCATCGTGATTTTGTCAGGAAGTTCCGTTTTGTCCGCGTTTGGGGCAAGTCCACAAAATTCCCCGGCCAGATGTTCCGTAATCTGGACAAAGAATTAATGGACGGCGATATTGTTGAGATTCACGTGAGATGATTAGATAAATTTATAAATGCTATTTCCGTTTGAACGGTTGTGGGCTGCAGAGATTTTGGATATCGAACTTCGGATGGGTATGAATTCTTGACAATTGGTAGTGGTTGGTGTTTGGCAAGGCCTGAGGGAACAAACCAAGTAACTAACATTTTGAGAGGCAATGTAATTCAGGTTAGAAAAGAGCATTTGGATGACTTGTGGCCTGAGAAATCTGGTGTAATTTTTGAAAATGCTTCACGAGTGTTTCAAATGAAAGATTCTGTTTTGATCGCACTGGAAAAATTAGTCGGAACGTATAATTTTGATACGATTCCTGAAGGTGATATCCGCGAGGCATTAGATAGGTTTAAGCCTCTCACGCCTGAGCATAGTGTGGCCTTTAATAGAATGTATTTTGCCATTCTTGATGGATATTTGACCGCTATTTTAACAGAAACGCAAGCGCCATCAGCCAGCGGTGCTCAATAGTACGTATCGTCTAAGAAGTTTTTAAGTTTCTCACATACTCACTCTTACCCATTCCCTTCTGTTTAGCGAGCTTTTCCATCGCTTTGTCAAAACCAGAGCCATACTGTGCCGCCTGCTTCTGTCGCCAAGCAATCTCTTTAGGTAGTCCCAACTCTTCTGCTATCTCTCTCAATATCACTTTCTTGTGCTCTTTGTTTATCTTTAGCTCTCCTTTTATTCCCATTGCTTTTACTATTAACTCGTCATCTAAGAAAGGAGTGAGAAATTCTATTCCTAACTTCTTGCCAATTGCTGTATCTCTTGCAAGGTCTCTTTGCCACATTTCTTTTAGTCCTTTCCAGCATTCGTCGTTTACGTCATTTGCGTGCGCGTGCCTTTGGTATCCTGCGAATATTTCCTCGCTGCCTAATCCGCCGAAGAATGTCTTGACATCTGCAAGTTCTGCAGCCGCAACAACCACACTTCCCACTCCTACATTTATGACATCTGGCTTTTCAAACATCGCAGCAGTTTTCTTTAACAACTCTTCAACTTCTTCAATCGTAAACTCCTTGTGTTTCCAGTTTAGCTTTAACTTTTCTGCTGCAACTTTTGCTCCTTCCAAATCCTTGCTTCCTTTTATTCCAACTGAATAGCATACAAAGTTGTCTGTGAATTTCTTCAATAATAATGCCAGCAAGCTTGAATCCACCCCTCCTGATAAGAACAAGCCAAATCTTTCTTTTGGCACTCTTTTCTCAACAGCGTTAATGAGTGCTTGTTTTACCTCTTCCTTTATGCTTGGCACAGTTTTCCTTCTAAGCTCGTCTATATGCTTTTTCCATTCTTCTTCGTTCATATTATGTCGTGTAATAGCAACTTTTAAAAATCTTGTCGAGAATAAGCTAATAATGATGTTTCGTGCTTTTGGCCATCCTAATATCAAGGCTACCCACAAGAATACTATAGAGTTCACTAAAGACGAATATCTCACTCCTGAGGGGGATTGTATTGTTGGCATTAGGGCTGATTTTGATGCAGAAAAGTTAACAGCTTTTGCCAAAAAGTACAAATTTGTCAAAATTACTATTAAGACTGGCGGTATAGCAGAAACCATTACTGCAAAGACAAATCCTGAGTTCAATGATGAAAAAGAGCTTGTTATCAGGCTTGGTGAACATTCTTCTCCCAGAACTTTCGCAGTAAGGGCAGATAAGGCTGCAAAACATTTAAATCGTGAGTTAATCAAGGCATTGCAAATGGGAAGCCCATTGGAGATACAAATCTTGGAATGTGACGAAAATGATAAATAAAATTGCATCACATTCCGATGACGCTCGAAAACCTACACAATTTATATTGATTTATGGAGGTTTTCGACGTTGAAGAAGCAGTTGAGTAAGTCTGATGTAGAAAAGATAAACGCTGACCTCTTTCAGCAGTTCAGTGTTTCTGATTTTTTTGACAAAAAGGACCGTTTGACTTTGGTTGACATTAACCACCAGCTTTTGATTGTCAAGGATGATGTCATATTTTTCTTCTACAAAGATGGCAAGCTGGTCCCAACCTTGAAACTTCTTCTGCAAAAGCCTTTGTTAAAGCAAGTCATAGTTGATATGGGCGCAGTCAAGTTCGTCTCATCCGGC
>DATDPK010000009.1:0-7548 GCA_035292785.1 Candidatus Nanoarchaeia archaeon | reverse complement strand
TTTCTCTTGCAAGTGTTTCTGCTTTTTGTCTTGCTTCTTCTATTTCGCGTGTTTTGTTTTTTAGTTCTACTACTTTTGCTCTTGCGAGGCCGAGCTCCGGCTCTGCGTGCTTTAATTCCCGGATTGCTTCTTCACGTTCTTTCTTTGTCTTCTCAGAAAGTTGTTTTTTCTCTTCAAAATCAGCCAGTAGTGCTTCTTTTTCTCTTTTTCTTTCTCTCAATATTTTTGCATAAACGCTTGAGTTTTGTTTTATTCTTTGGTATTTGTCTATGTCAAACACTTTTCTCAGGATTGCCACTCTGTTGTCTTTGTCTTCAAGCAGTATGTGTTTCATTTCTTCTTGTGGCGTGTAAACAGTATATCTGTAAATCAGATTCTTTGTTTTTGTGAGCAGTTCTTCAGGATATCCTAAGATTTCAAGTATCTGGCTTTTGAGTTCTAATGCGGTTGCTTCTTTTTTTATTCCGTTTACAAATATCGCTCCTGCTTCCTGTTCTACTGATTTTCTGTTTCTTCTTAGCGTTCTTCTTATGGAGTATTGTTTTCCGTTTGCCTCAAATGCAAGTTCAACGCTTCCTTCCAGTGCTCCATTTCTCAATAATGCATTGCCTGATAGTTCTCCTCTTAGTATTCCGAATAGTGCAAATTCTATTGCCAGAAGTACTGTGCTTTTTCCTGAGCCGATGTCTCCTGAGAGCATTACTATGCCTGTTGGAAAGTCTATTTTCGCATTGGTATAGCTTCGTATGTTCCTCAGAGCAAGCGAGATTAGCCGCATATTTCCCCCTTTATGCCTGAGTTGTATGCCGTCGTTAATAAGGATTATTGTGGCAAAAGCTTTATATATAAGTTATCACTATATAGAGGTGAATTAAAATGACTGGTCATTTGCAAGAGCGTGTGGCGCGTGATTGGAGTTTAATCTTAGAAGGCATTAGAAGCTACAAAGGCGTTGTTATCCCCGTCACATTGCAGGAAAGAAAAGTTCCAATTCCTCCTCCAAATCCGGCTCAAGCAGATGGCGTATTTTCTCATTTCTATCTTGAATTGCCTCTCAGGGACCACAGTTGCGCAACCCTTGGCTATGTTCATCGTGAACGAAGGCGTAGACAGGGGTTTAAGCCGCACGCTCCTGAAGTTCTCGAGCAATTAAAGCATCAGACTGCTCTTCGCTTGGAAGGTCTTTCAGGATTATCCTCTGTTTACTTCTCATCTGATTTGCTTGGTTATGATTCTGCTTCTGTTACTCCTTGGCTATGTTCTCAATTGAAGTCACCGTCTTTGCCTGCAGAAATAGATATTGTTCACGATCCTTGGATTACCAGCCTTCTGAGCGATGCGGGTTCTTTGTCAGCTAGGCTGGACTGATTAGCTCATTAGTTTTATCCACCATATATCTCATTGCTGTCAATTGCCGTGCAGCTTCTCCCGGTGCTTTTTCAGCAAAGTCAACAATAACTCTCTTTGTCAATGTGCCTTTTGTCAGCGCTGTTTCAATATTCGCTTTGATTTGTTCTTTTGGCTTGAATTCATCTCTTGAAACTGCCAGTTCAGTCATTATGTCTGTGAACATTTCAATTTTTTCTGCATAATCATCAATCATTTTTTTGTATCTTTCTATTTCGTTGTAAAATTCTGAATATTTTTTTTGCTGTTCTTTTGTTGCTTTCACATATCTCAAGTCGATGTAGTGCTTCATTTTTTGCAGGAGTCTTTCAAATTCAGAAAGGAATTGAATTCTGTACGCAACTGCTGCTGTGTTTACATCCTGTATGTGATTCCAAATTTCTTTTACAATATTTGGTTCATTTATTCGCTGCAGGAATTCCTGAAATTTCTGGGCAAGGTTGCCCATAGTGTACATATAATGTTCTATTGTTTTCTGGTAATGTTTAATCGTTTTTGCAAGAACTGTTTGTTCTGCCAGTAATTCCTCTGCATCGCCCTCTTTTACTGCAATCATGGGTTTTTTTTATTTTTCTTCCGTATAAAAACCTTTGCTCGAAACATTTTTAAAACTTATTCTGTTAAATCAGCTTATGCCTGAGAAAACTGAGTCATTGGGTGGACAGCAGTGTCCTATGTGCGGCAAGAAGGAGCTTACCTTGGTTGAAGCAGAGTCAGAGGTTCCTTTCTTTGGCAAGATTTTCCTGTTTAGCATGCACTGTTCTGCCTGCCATTATCACAAGGCGGATGTTGAGGCAGCCGAGCAGAAAGAGCCTGCCAGGTATACTTTTGAAGTCGAGGGCAAGGATGATTTGTCTGTTCGCGTAATAAGAAGCAGCGAGGGAATAATCAAGATTCCTCACGTTGGTTCTTTGGAGCCAGGAACTAATGCGGAGGGTTTTATCACAAATGTTGAAGGTCTCATTGAAAAGTTCAAGAAGCATATTGAAACTTTGCGTGATGCTGCTGAGGATGATGAAGACAGGAAGAAAGCAAAGAATATGCTGAAGAAAATTCAGAATGTTCTTTGGGGTGAGGAAAAATTAAAGATTATTATCGAAGACCCTACCGGCAACTCTGCCATTATTTCTGAGAAAGCTAAAAGAGAGAAGTTGAAATAATTTAATTAGGCGGCGGAGTTCTTAACAAGTCGCCAACAGAGCGTCTAGGCATGCCAAACTTGTCAACAAGGCCGTCTATCATGCCGCGTGCTTTTTTGCGTTCCTTTCTTTCGCCTCTGATATATCCGATAAGATAAGCTCCAAGCAATCCAAGCGTGATTGATGCATATGTTTTCCAAGGGAATTCATAAGGTGGAATAAGCGGTTCGCGCGAGAATCTTTGTGGAATATCCACTGCGCCAATAGTATCTGACCCGCTTGCCTGATCGCCGACAATTATTGCATTTTCTGGGTTGTAAACAGTTTTTTTAAGTGTATCAAGCAGTTGTTTTCTATGCCAATTTGCTGAATTTTGTTCTGCTTCAAATCTTTCTTTGTATCGGTCTCTTTCAGCGAGCAGTTTTTCTCTTTGCGATGAGTCGTAATCGTGCATATCCTGCATCATTTTTGCGTGTTGCAGGTCTGCATAATCTGAGTCTATTGCTTCCGCTGGACTGATTTTGAACGGAACTGAACCTTCTTGTAAATTCGCTTCAAGTTTGGACGGAGTGCTTCCGCATCCTGCAATTGCTGCCAATGCAAGTGTTCTCAATCCATAAGTCAGTCTTTTATACATTTTAGTAACTCAATAGTGGTGAGTAGCATATATAAACTTTTCTATTGTTTCTGCAGTTATGGAAGGAAAACTAAAGCTTCAATTCAAGCTCGCAGACAAATTCTTGGATTTGAAAACAGTCGATACAAATATGGTTATCGCGCATTTGGAAGAACAAATTAAGCTGCGCGAGACGCCGATTGAGAAGCGGAAGCTGTTCTCTGCCATTCCGCCATCTTCGTGATTGCGTAATTTGCAAGTTCTTTGTGCCCTGAATTCAGGAGTGTTTCTGCTGTTGCATAAACTGCCTGTTCTCTTATGCCTTCTTCTGCGTTGAACGCAGCATCGAATATTGCGCTGAGTGCTCTTACCCTGTATCTTTTGAGAACTGCAAGGCATTCAGGAACATAACCATCCATGTATTTAACATTGGCTTCGCGCAGTGCTTCTTCAATTTCTGATTTTGATACGTTGCCTGGGTTCAGATACCATTGCCTTAACGCATTCGCAGCCCTTAATTTGCTTGTTGTTTCACTTGCCGGGTCTATTGCTTCCATTCGCGCCAGTGCTTTCTCAATTCCTATTTGGAATATTCCGTCTCTTGTTTCCCCTACTATGGCTCCGTCTGCAATCTGGTGCAGGAATGCAAGTCGCTCGTGATCTTCTACTCTGAAGTCTTTAATGCATAAAACATTTTTGTATGTTTCAGTCAACTCTACGAGAGACTTAACAGTTGCCATTGTTGCTTCTAAGCTCTCTTTTAATTTATAAGTGCTGACACAAATCAGTATACATTTTTGTATCCTGACACATTTATGTAACCACTGTTTAATGATTACAAAACGAAAGCTTTATATACGATTCAGCTATTTCCTGCATAGGTAAAACGGGGTATTTGTATCAGATGAAATCAAAAATTAGTTTCGGAAAGTTGAAGGATATGCAGTCTCAGATTGCATCCCAGTTTTCAGCAGATGATGAAATAAAAATTGATGAAATAAAATACATTGCCGGCTTTGACGCAACTTATTTCGGCAACAAGTGTGTCTGCTCTGCGGTTGTTCTTGATTTCAAGACTTTGCAGGTTGTTGAAAAGAAATTTTTGGTTACGAAAACTCCTATGAATTATGTTCCTGGTTTTCTCGCATTTAGAGAGGGACCTCCAATTTGCCAGGCTTATTTTGATTTGGAGCACGAGCCTGATGTCCTTATGGTTGACGGCCACGGAATTGCCCATCCTATGAAGTGCGGTCTTGCAACTTTTGTTGGCGTTGAATTGAGCAAGCCCTGCATCGGCATTGCAAAAAGTTTGCTTGTTGGCGAGGAAAAGGACGGCCAGATTTTGCTTGATGGCGAAATTGTTGGAAAGACTGTCAAGACTAAAGAGCACGCAAATGCTTTGTTTGTCTCTCCTGGTAATTTTATCAGTATTGAAACTGCTGCAGAAATTGTTAAAAAGTGCGTTATTCCTCCTCACAAGATGCCAGAGCCGTTGCACGCAGCACATAGGTATGCAGACAAAATCGCTGAAGAGCATAAGAATGATCCTGTTAAGGAAAAAGTTGTAGAGGCGGAGTAATATGGTTTTTTCTCTTTCAGAACGTGTATCAAGGAAAGGCCCTTTTTATGTGCGCTCGAGAGTCGGGCGTGCAAGTTATTCTGATTGCCTGGACTTTTTAGTGAGGCGCTTATCTGTTTTGCCTCATCCATTGCGTTCGTTGCTTGCAAGGCAGGATATCAAAGGAGTTTATCGACTTTTTGAAAATTATGGTATTACATTTGAAGATAGATCTTCTGGAATTTACGGTATTCCAGTTAGGAATAATGTCGTGATTTTGCGGCCAATAAAATCACCTGACGTTGTTTCAGGCAGTCTTGTTCACTTCGGACATCCTTATGATTTTGGTTTCAATAATGCCGAAAATTTAAGCAACTCTTCTGTTTGGGGTAAGCAGGAAAGAGGAGAGCCGACTTATGTTGGCACAAGAAAAGTTCCTTGCAGTCCTGCGCCTAATGGTGTTCCTCTTGTCAAGCTTTTAATCGATAAGAAAAAGTTATTTGAAGGAAGAAACATATTTTTAGATCCTGAATCTTTGCATACTCATCCGTCTGAGTTTGGCAGCACGTTTATGGTTTTTGGCGGTATTCCTAAAGAAGCAATAGAGCGAATTGATGAAGTTCCTTATTTTGCTCTTCCTGCTGAATCAAAATCCTATTCTGTTGAAGAATTTATCAGGGATTATGAGCGCAAAGGAGTTCAAAACGCAGAGGTTCATAAATGACGCACACCAGAGACACTTGGACTGAATCACTCTATAAAAGAAGAAAAACTGCAAGGCGCGCATTTGCCGGCGCAACAATTTGCAGTCTTGCAGCTGCCGGCACTGGTTATGCTTCAGCGCATTTTGCGATAGAATCTCTGGATAATCTGGAATATGCGAATCAACTGGAAAAAGTAGCATTCAGTCCTTTTACTGGAGCAAGTGCAAATGCTTATGTTTTTAATGCAAAGAATGAAGCAAAAGCAAATGCTTACACATATGGTGGCATCAGTCTGGCAGCTTTGTTGGCAACTTGTGCTTTTGCAGTTGGCGCTGTTCGCTTGTATAAACGTTTCAGTCATTATTCAAGACTTTCTAAAGAAGCGCGTTCAGCGACAAGAATGATTGACAGGCGCGGTGGCTGAAAATGTATTTGGATGATGTTTTGAAGGCGCAGAAATCTCAGAAAGACAATGAATCGCAGGCAAGGGATTTAAGCAGGACGGCTGCACTCTGGAGTTCTTTGTATATTCCATCAGGTGCGGTAATTTCATCTGTTTTTTTGTCAAACACAATTGATTTGTGCAGGCATGCGACAGCGGCCAAGCCAGGCGAGTTGTCTTTTATGAAAAATTATTACGAAAGTGCTGCAATTTCTGCAGGTGTTGCTTTGGCTCCTGTTTTGTTTGGTGCATTGGTAATTGCCGCTTTTTTGCACATGCGCAGAAATTATTTGTCAAATGCTGCTCAAGCTTATAGAGACCAGTTGGCATCTTCTGTTTAAGAAATAAAAATAAAAAATTTATTCCTGTTGTTGTGTTTCTTCTGCTGTAACTGTTTTCATCTGCCTGCTTCTGTAAATGCTTGCAAATGATGGTGTTACAACAAGATAGTCTTCGCCAAATCCTGCTATTTCGCCGTCAATGGCGTCTGCTGTTTTCTTTAATTTGTTTATCGCTCTTTTCAATTCCACCAAATCTTTGTCTTTCAATGGTTTGATATTGACTAGTGCAATTGTGTATCCTTCTCTTAGCGAGTCCAATACTGGTTTTACATCATCAAAATCTTCAAGCTGGAATGGCCTTACCAGAACTTTTGACTTTGCTGCTTCGCCGTCGTTTTCAAGCTCGACATAGCCTGAATCCTGTTCCATCTCTTCGTATTTTGGTCCTGAGAATTTCTCTTTCAATTTTGAAAAAAAGTCCATATTGCTCCTCCTTCAACACCAGTTTTTGTTTGTTACTCTTGAATAGTCTCGGTTATATTTAAACCTTTTGTTATGGTCTGATGCATAGAAACCTTTTTAAATACCTCCTTTACACTTCATATACTATGGGCAGAAGAAAAGGTGGCGCCAGGGCAGGTACGAGAAGGATGTTTAGGAAATCGGCTCGTACTCGTGGAAAGATTTCGTTTACAAAGTTCTTTGCAAAGTATGAAGTGGGTGACAATGTAGTGTTAAATGCAGAGTCTGCATTGCAGAAGAACCTGTATCACGGCCGTTTTCACGGCAGGTCTTGCATTGTTACAGGCAAGCGCGGTGACTGTTACGAGTTGAAGCTTCAGGATGGCGGCAAGGCAAAGATGTTGATAGTTCATCCTGTTCATTTGAAGAGGGGATCATAATGGCGCAGAAAGTTTTGTCTCAAACTCCGGTTAGTGCAAGTGAAGTTCACGCTGAATTAAAGCGCATCAAGGCGCGTGACAAGGAGCTTGGTTTCAGGGCTCAGAAGACTGTTGATTATTTGGAAAGCTTGAATGTTCTTGATGACAAGAAGGCAAAGGAGCTTTTGGACAAGCTGATGAAGCTTGGCATTCCTCGTTTGCGCGAAATGCACTTCCATAAGATAATTGACTTGATGCCAACCTCTCACAAGGACGTTAAGACAATTCTACAGGGCTACAACGTAAGCGTAACACAGGAAAACTGCAAGAAGATTGCCGATACTGTGATGGAATACGTATAATTCTCTACATAAATTCTTTTAAAACAATTCATTTCTCTTAAGTTTATGTGGGTTGATTTTCATTGGCACGCGCGTGATAAAAAACAGAGGCATAAGGAGACCATCGGCCGTTCTCTTGCAGTAGCTGAGGCTGCGGGCCTTGATGCTATTGGAGCGAT
>DATDPK010000008.1:0-7979 GCA_035292785.1 Candidatus Nanoarchaeia archaeon | reverse complement strand
GTACGCCCCTGAACTTTAAAATCATAAGGTTTTTAAACCCCCCTCGTTCTGGACGAGAACATGACACAACTTGTATGCAACACGTGCAAGAAACCAATAACAGGACAGGCAGGAACAGCGCGATTTCCCTGCCCCAAATGCCTGAAATACGAAATAGTAAGATGTGTTCACTGCAGAGAAATCGCTGCACACTATGTCTGCCCCCAATGCAAATTTGAGGGACCAAACTAATGGCGAGCATAATTGTCACAATAAAAGTCATGCCAACAGGCCCTGGCGTGAACCTGGACAAGATATACGATGAAGCGTGCAAACTCGTCAATGATTTTGTAGACCAAAAGCACAAAAACGGTGAAATCCGCAAGCAAATAGAAGAAATAGGATTTGGATTAAAATCACTCAAAATAATCTTTGTAATGGATGAAAACATCGGAACTCCGGACAAACTGGAGGAACAAATCAAAAAGATAGCAGAAGTGGAATCAGTTGAGACCATCGATGTCCGCAGGGCAATAGGCTAACATTATGTCAAAAAACATATTACTCGGAATTTTAGGCATCGTGGCAGTAGGCGCTTTGCTGATATTTTTCCTACAGCCAACTCCGCAAAAAACAGAAGGCAATATCACAATAAATGAAACAATTGAAGAAATCGATTTCAGCGACAAGGCGGAATATGGAGACCTGCTGTCAGTCGATTATGTGCTTTCTCTTGAAAACGATACAATTGTTGACACAAACAACGAAGAGCTCGCCAAGGAAGCAGGACTCAAAAATTACGTAAAAGGCGACTTTACATTCATTTTAGGACAAAGCGGAAAAATCTACGGATTTGACAGCGCAATAATTGGAATGAAAGAAGGAGAACACAAGGACACAATAATAGAGCCAAGCGAAAAAGAACTAATATTAAAGATAAACAAGACAAAAATCATAAACAGATTTGTAGCCATACCAAGAAACCAGGACTTCTCACGCAAACAATTCGAGAAATTCTTCAAAAAGACGCCTGTAATAAATGATGTAGTGTTTAATTCAAACTTCCCGTGGAAATTCAAAGTACTCAATCTCACAGATGACAAAGTAAGAACACAAATAGCCCTGAAAGAAGGAGATGAAGTGGTGCTTCCAAACACTGAATGGAAGAGCAGGGTTGCAAGCTTCTCAGACAAGAGCGTAATGATGTACATGAAACCGGAAGAAAACCAGACAATAACAACAGACTTCGGACCAGCAGTAATAACATTGACTGGAAGCAGAATGTACGTCAACTACCAGCCAACATTAAACCAAATAATCAACAAAAGCGTAAGCATTTACGGACCATTCTCAGTGCAAGAACAATTCAAAGTAACTGAAATAACTGATGAATACTTCCAAATCGATCGCATAGGACTTCTGGCAGACAAACGATTGAAGTTAAGCGTTGACCTGCTCAGCATGACAAAAGGCGTCAAGACAATAGACCAAAACAAACCACACGTTCTCAGAGAAGTTGTAAAAACTCCTTCGAACTAATCTCGCTTCTAAGGCCTTGAGAAGAAAAATGAGTTGGTGAGACTTTGTAACCGAGCTTCTTAATTCTTTCAATCATTAAATCTCTCTTAGGCACAGCACGCTTCAATTTAGAACAATACTCATACCAATCGTGAAAACCAACAGTCTGGATTTTTGCTTCCTTTGAGATAACATCAAGCAAAAGCTTAGCCTCGTCTTTTGCATTTTTCTGCATTTTTTTAACTAAGTCCTGCTTCCACAACTGACCAGACCACAACGGGCCGGCAACAATAACAGGCTTTTTGCAGCAAATTCCTGAATTATTGTCAGAAGTCTTAATTGCCAGACAATTCTGACAAAAATGAACATATTTATGCTGGCTGTAAACTTCATCCACTTTAGATTTTCCCTTCTGGCATTCCAAATACAATCTAACATAATGAGCAGTGCTATGGCAGAAAACAGGAACTAACGCCTTATCATACTGGCCGCCAACAAGCTGAGCCTTTCTCGCAAGAATCCTGATACCAAACTCGTGCATACCCCAAAACCTCAAAGGCCTTGCCCAGTATTTCCTAAAACCCGCCTTTGGATGGCTTCCGGAAAGAGCACTTGTATCGGTTGCGGTCAAGGCAATAATTCCGCCTCTTGAAATTCTCCTGACTGCAGCATCCAAAAAAGGATTGGGAGAGCCAAAAGGGTCAATGTCAATATAGCTGAAACCCTCGCTCTCCAGCAAAAAAATGGAGGCATCCTTCTGAGAAATATTCAGCCTTGCCTGGTTCATCCTTGCATTCTTTTTTATGAATTTGACTGCTGAAGCACTTGAATCATTAGCAAAAACTTCCCCGGCATTCTTGCATTCTTTTGACAATCTAACAGCTCTTGCACCGCTTCCAGACAAAATATCAGCAATACGCTGCTTTCCTGATAAAGCATTGACAAGCAAAACAGAAATATCACGATTCAACTTCATAACAGGATTATAAAACACAGGAAGCTTCCTGCTGGCTTCAGCAGGAACATCGAGAATAACTTTGCCTTCCTTAATCATCATTTCTTAGGCACGCCACTCTTAGCACACTTCTCAGAACAAAACAAAAAGAGCTTACTGCGGAATTCTGCCTCAAACACTTCATCCCTGTCCCCCAAAGGCTTGCCGCAATGCGCACAAGTTCCACTTTCAGAACCTTCAGCACCCTCGCTAAAACCCTCTTCCCAAGGAGCAATTTCGCCTTCGTCAACTGTAAGCTCTTCTCTGCCTTCCTCAGTATAAACATCAGCTTCCTGCTCACCGGCGTGAATCTTAGTCTCGTGCTCAGCGTGGCTATCAGAATGCTCTTCCGGCTCCAAAAACTCCTCAGGCTCATCAACAAACTCAGAATTCTTGTCCTTATCAAAAATACTTCCCTTCTTTTTTGGCATAAGACTGCGACAAAAGAAAGGTATATAAATTTTGTTATGCGGAAAGCAATATGTGAGCTTAGAAGTAAAAAGACATTCATTCCATATTATAGGCGGGACAGCGCTCGCACTGCTGTATTATTTTGACTTGATGGCAAAAGCTCATTTTGAAGCACTGCTGATAGTTAGCATAATATTGGCTGTAATCTACAAACGCTACAAAATACCAATAATACACCAAGCAATGCTTGCGATGGAGCGCAAGCAAAATTTGCAAAACTTTCCAGGCATAGGAGTGGTGTTTTTCTTATTAAGCAGCACAATAGCAATCTGGATTTATCCAAAGAACATTGCTGTTGCTGCAATAATGATATTGTCCTGGGCAGACGGCATTGCAGGATTAATAGGCAGGCACGGAAAAGTGCCGTATTTTAACCCAAAGAAAACCTGGGAAGGAATAATACTTGCAATAATAGCGGGAACAATAGTGGCGCAGTTTTTTGTTCCCTTACTATCAGCACTCTTAGCATCAACAATATCAATGTTCATAGAAGGACTTGACTTGAAAATCGGCAAATGGAAAATAGATGACAACCTCTTTATTCCTATATTGGCTGGTGCAGTGATGATGCTAGGCTAACTTTCCAAAAAACTGTGCAATCTCATCAGAATAATCACGGCAAATGTTCAGCTTCCATTCAGGCGGAAAACAAGATTTGTAACGCGGCCAAGCATACCGCTCATCAACAAAAGCAATCACTCCCCTGTCTTTCTCAGAGCGAATGCACCTGCCGGCATTCTGAATGCACTTGGTCATCGCAGGCAAAGTGTAGCCGTACTCCCAGCCCCTGCCAAACTTCTTGTCATAATAAGAAATAAGCTCTGTTGTCTCCAAATCAGGCTTATCCAATGGAAGACCAACAACAATCACGCCCTTCAAAATTCCTGGAAGGTCTATTCCTTCACCAAAGGAACCGGAAGCAACACCCAATAATGCAGCGCCTGTTCTTGAACACGATGAAAACTTGTTCAACAAATCCTGCTTGGACTCCTTGTCCAAACCAGGAACCTCGCAAAAAATAGTCTTTTCATACAATTCAGCAAAAAAAGGCTCAACAGAGCCAAGCACATTATAACTCGGGAAGAAAAGCATAACATTGCCAGGAATCTTATTGGCAATATCAGCACAAACAGCAGCAATCTCCCTGTACTGCCTTTCGCTTCTAAGCGTAAACTTAGTAGTCGTCCTTGGAACAATCAAAGCAAGACGATTATTCTCCGGAAAAGGACTTGGAAAAGACTTGTTAACCGCATCCTGCAAACCCAAAACATCCGCATACATAGTTGTAGGGCTCAAAGTGCCTGACATAACAACAGCACTATAGCAGGCATCAAAAACATCCTTTGTCAAAATTGCAGGGTCAAGACAACGGTTACTCAAAGTAATAAGCATATCCTTCCTGCCAATAATACGCGCAAAACCATCTCCCTGGCGCTGCCATTCCTGAAGAAACTTTGCGACAGCAGCAATATGAGATGTTTTCTGCTCAGCCCTGACCATCTCAGCAGCAAGCTCAAGCTCAGCAACAATCTCGCCATAAGGCTTGAACGATTCCAAAGGCTTTGAGAACTGCTCCTGCTTCACCAATTTTTCATAACTCAAATTTTCGCTCAACTTATTCAGAACTTCCTGAATCTCGACCAAAGAAGGCAAAACATCATCAAGCTTGTGCTTTTTGGCTTCCTGAATGGCAAGCCTCATTATCTTGTTGGACAAATGAAAAGTAAGCAATTCACGAACCCTTGAAGGCAAATTATGGCCTTCATCTACAATAATAATTGCCTGCTCCAACTTTTTCTTAATCTTTCCAAACAAAGCCTCACGAATATGAGGATGAAAAAGATAATAATAATCAGCAACAATAACTTTTGACTCCTCGGCAAGCATCAAGGAAAGCTCGTAAGGACAAACTTTGTCCTGAATGCACTTCAACATAACTTTTTCAGTTGCCAGCGGAGATTCTGCCTTCAATTCAGACAAAACCCTCTTCGCAACAAGATTATTCTTTCCTCTTGCATTAGTATAATACTCGCATTGATTATTTTCAACCAAAGACTTGCAATACTCTGCAAAATCGCCGGAAGGCATATTCTCGACATTTTCCTGCGCGCACATCCACTTCTTGCCAATCAAACTTGTAACCGCAAAATGAACGTTGTTTCTTTCCATGACCTTCTTTGCAGTCTCCAAAACAATCTTGTGCTGGGTGTGCCTTGAAGTGAGAAAGAAAACAGTCAAGTCGCGCTGAAGAGCAAACTCAAGCGCAGGACACAAAACAGCAGCAGTCTTTCCCAATCCGGTCGGAGCGTGCGCCAAGACGTGCTTCTTATCCTTCAAAGCTTTTGCAATTGTCTCAACAAATTCCTTCTGGCTCGGCCGAATTACGTCGTGTGAAAAGAACTGCATGATTTTCAACTGTTGAAATTGATTTATATGTCTTCCGCAGAAACTTTAAATAGGGCAGACTTTTACCGTGCATACAACGAGATTTTGTCGTCTATAAAACACAAATCTCGAAACATTTAAATATATACTCCAACACAATGGTTTTAACATCGGGGTGGACATGATAAAGAACAAGGAAATATTCAAAACATTCTTCAGGGAAAAGCCAGCAATGATGCTGGTAGAGCTAAGAAACGCAAAAAGCGAAGTATACGCGAGCTCCCTTGCAAAAACAATCGACTGCACATACTCGCACGTTGTCAAAATTCTACAAGAAATGGAAAAGGAAGGCCTCATAAACTTTGACAAGCAGGGAAGGCTAAAACTCCTTGCACTGACAAAGAAAGGAACTGAAGTCGCAGGCAGAATAGACGATATTCGTGTATTGTTATAATTTTTTACCTTTTATTCTCGACAATATAGAAAACTTTATAAACCACCGTCGAGGAAGCATACTTGTTCAAGAGACAAGGCGGTTTCGGCTTCCTTGTACTGGCGAAAGAATAGTTCTTGAACGGAGAATAAAATGGCAAAGATGCATTCACGCGGAAGAGGAAACTCCGGAAGCAAAAAACCACTAAAAGCTTCAAAGCCAACCTGGGTAAGATACAAACCAAAAGAAATAGAACTATTAGTAAGCAAGCTTGCAAAAGAAGGAAAGACAAGCAGCGAAATTGGAATAATACTTCGCGACAGCTATGGAATACCAAGCGTAAAAATGCTTGCAGGAAAAAGAATAACTGAACTGCTTGAAGAAAAGAAACTACTTCCAGAACTACCAGAAGATGTAATAGCACTGATGAAGCGCTCTGTCATTGTCAAGAAACACCTGGAAGCAAACAAGCAGGATATGCCTGCACTGCGCGGACTGCAATTGACAGACAGCAAAATCAAGCGACTTGTCAAATATTACAAGAGAGTCGGAAAAATCCTGCCAGACTGGAAATACGACCCAAGCGCCGTGAAAAGGTATACAGAATAAGTAACCTTTATAAACCACGACTGTTGAGTAGTAGCATATGGGTGTGGCAAAATATCTCTCATTACTGCTGATTTTTCTAATAGCATGCACTACAACAGATACTTGGACAGTGCCAACAGCACAAAGAAATGTTTCGCCTGAACAAGAAACAAATGCATGCGAAAACGTAAGCTGTCCAACAGGACAAACGTGCGATAACGGGCAATGCGCGTGCACAACAGGAAAATTGTGCGATGGCGAGTGCATATCAAACAATGCCTGCTGCACAAGTTCGGACTGCGATGAAGGAATATGCCAGGACAACGAGTGCGCAATTCCTGGAAAATGCAAGATAGGTGAAGAGTTCGCTGACGGTGAATGCAGATGCGCCTCAAACACACTCTACTGCGCAGAACAAGACAGGTGCATAGAAAGAGGCAACTGCTGCGTGCACACACAATGCGAACGCTTCCAGAGATGCGTGCCAACACAATACCGCGCAAGCCTGTGCGTGAAAATAGGCGAAAAGAAATTCTGCAGAATAGTATCAGACATAGGTAGAGAAGAAACATTCACAGTACTAAACCAAAGCTTTGAAGCCAAATCAACACAATGGTTTGCAGACAACAGCATAGAATTAATCTTGAACAACCGAACTGTAACACTGCCTGAAAATTCAACAATAACATTCAACGAATCAATCATATACCACGAAGGCGTGCAAATAGTAGGCGGATTCTGCAAAGAAGACGAAGATGCTTAAATTAACGGTTTTTCAAGACAGTAAACCTGCGTATGCAACGACCTTCTTATTTCTGTGAATTCAGATACGCTCAAAGATTCTGGGTATGACATCAAGAACATAGGTACTGGTTTCTTATCGGAAGAGTATGCAGGCTGAGTATAGTCATAGGTATTCAACCTGAAGCCGAGCCTTTCATAGAAAGCGATCCTCCGCTTTGCGGTATCAGTAACAGGGCGCTCGGTTTCAAGTACGATCTTTTTCGTTGGGATGAATGCATTCAACAATGCAGTTCCCAAACCTGCGCCTCTCAAGCCTTCTTTAATTGCAAAATGCTCTATAAAAACAAAATCATCAATTTGCCAAGTTCCTATAATCCCAACTATACTGCCATTGTCGTATGCAGCAAAGAACTTGTAAAGAGGGTTTTTCAAAAGCTCGGTTTGCTGATTGATATCCCTTCGTTCATCAGAAGGAAAGGACGATTCGTATATCTCCCAAACTGACTTAAATTCCGATGATTCAGTATCCAAAATTTGTTCCAGTCTCAATAGCCCTGGGCGGATTCGAACCGCCGTCAACGGAGTCAGAGTCCATTATACTTGACCACTATACGACAGGGCTGTATACCAGAAAACGCAAAATACGGCTATTTAAACTTTGCCTGAACTTTCGTGTACTTCAAGATATTCTCAGAACGAAGCATCAAAGAAACAGCCAAAAAAGGCTCAACCTTGCTCAAAAGCTCCTGAAAATACCTTTCGCCGCGCTCGCTTAACTTCAAGGATTTGTTGTTATAAGAAACTAGCTTCTTGGCTTCCAAATCCTCCAAGTTTTTGTACATAGCGCGCTCGCCCTTCCTAACCATA
>DATDPK010000007.1:0-2224 GCA_035292785.1 Candidatus Nanoarchaeia archaeon | reverse complement strand
TTTTTGCATACTTGCACTCCATTCAATGGCTGCATTGTGCTGCTGACCACGATGTTGTTTCTGTTCGGCAGGGGTTTTCCTATTGACTCGAATGTTTTTCTGCCCATTATTATTGTGTTCCCTGTTGTGAGTTTTTTGAAGTTTTTCAGGTCGTCTGGTATGCTCCAGGGCAGTTTGTTGTCTTTTCCTATTACTCGATTTTTTGCCATTGCGGCAATTATGCTTATCATACTGCTATCTCAAATTTTATTGTTGGATAGCTTTGATAATTGAGAATTTTCGTGTCTTCTGCTTTCCATTCGAAGATTGACTTGAAATTTTCTGTTTGTATTTGCGGGAGCGGATATTTGTTTGTATCCCTGCTTAATTGTTCTTTTGCTCCTTCGAGATGGTTGACGTAAACGTGCGTGTCTGCCAGGAATCCTATTAGTTTGCCTTCTTTGAGTCCTGCTTCTTTTGCTAATAAGTGCAGCAGCAGTGCGTAGCTTGCTATGTTGAATGGCAGTCCGAGCATTGTGTCTACTGAGCGCTGGTTCCATAAGAGGTTCAGTTTGTCTCCAATTACAGTAACTTGGAATGCGTAATGGCAGGGCGGGAGCCCCATTTTGTGCATGTGTAATGGGTTCCAGGCATTTACTATCATTCTTCTGTCGTTTGGGTTTTTCTTTAGTGTTTCCACGATTTTTTTCAATTGGTCCACGCCTTTGCCAGCATAGTCTGTGTCGTGGTTGTGGTAGTCTGCGCCAAAGTGCCTCCATTGGAAGCCGTAAACTGGTCCGAGGTCTCTCTCGTTGAACATTTTTTGTTTGGCTTCTGGTGTGTGTCCGTATGGTGCTTTTTCTGGATGCGCCCATTCGTCCCAGATGTGGTTGTTTTTGTCTTGCAGCCATTTTTTGTCTGTTATTCCTTTTATGAAGAATTCGAGTTCTGTTGCAATGTTTTTGAATGGAACTTTTTTTGTCACCAAGAGAGGAAACCCTTTTGACATATCGTGTTCGAACATTGCTCCTGCTATTGATATTGCGTCTACGCCTGTTCTGTTTTCTTTTCTTATGCCTGTTTCGAGTATTCTTTTGACGATGTCCAGATATGCCTGCATCTCTTTAACACCCCTGGAAAACCAGTATATCAGTCGTATAAATAAATTGTGGTTGCTCAGTCGCCAATAGTAATGTTTAAAAACTCGTGCTTTAAGACGCTTATTATGGCCTCCCCTCCTCCCATTGAGGAGTTTGCATATGAGCTGCGCATTCCTAGGGAGCGCGTGGCTGTGCTCATTGGCAAAAAAGGCGAAGTGAAGCGCGCCATTGAGCATTTGACAAAGACTAAGTTAGAAGTTGGTAGTGATGAGGGTGAAATTCGCATTACAGGCAAGGATGCTTTGCTGTTGTTCGTTGCCCGTGAGATTATTCGCGCTATTGCCCGTGGCTTTAATCCGGAAGTTGCGCAGCAGCTGCTTAAGTCTGATTATGGTTTTGAGCTTATCAGTATTGTTGATTTTGCCCGCTCGCCTAATGATTTGGAGCGTTTGCGCGGAAGGGTTATTGGTGAGGGCGGAAAAAGCAGGAGAACTATTGAGGAGTTGACTCAGACGAACTTGTGTGTGTTCGGAAAGACTGTGGGCATTATTGGGCCTGCGGATTACATTTCAGATGCGCGCAGGGCTGTTGAGAGTTTGTTGTCTGGAAGTCCTCACGCGCACGTTTACAGGTGGCTGGAAAAAAGGAGAAAAGAGAGGAAAAGCAGGGAGCACATATGAAGGAACCTATTGCAGAAGAGCTTGCCAAGAAGCAGAAGGATATTTCTGTTGCCGAGTTTTTTGAAAGAAACAGGCATTTGCTTGGGTTTGATAATAAGAGGAAGGCTTTGTTGACTGTTGTCAAGGAGGCTGTTGATAATTCTTTTGATGCTTGTGAGGAGGCAAAAATTCTGCCTGAGATTAATGTTCAGATTATTGAGATGGGTAATGACCGTTTCAGGGTTATTGTTGAGGATAATGGTCCTGGTATTGTGAAGAAGCAGATTCCTAATATTTTTGCAAAGTTGTTGTACGGCAGCAAGTTCCATACGATGAAGCAGGCAAGGGGCCAGCAGGGTATTGGTATTAGTGCTGCTGTTTTGTATGCGCAGTTGACTACCGGCAGGCCTGCTAAGATTTGGAGCAGGATTGGCAAGGATAAGCCTGCTCATTATTATGAATTGCATATTGATACGCAGACCAATC
>DATDPK010000006.1:0-4683 GCA_035292785.1 Candidatus Nanoarchaeia archaeon | reverse complement strand
ACCAGAAGCGCCATACGACAGAATAATCGTAACTGCAGCAGCAGAAAAAATACCAGGCACGCTATTGAAGCAATTAAAGGACAACGGAGTGCTATTAATGCCCGTAGGGCCAAAATACGGCCAAGAACTCATAAGAGCAAGAAGAAAAGGAAAAGACTACTTATACGAAAAACTCGGCGGATACATGTTTGTACCACTGCGCTAATGCAATAACACAGTCAAGGCAAAAGTCAACGCAGTCAGAATTATGAACAACCTGACAAATGGCAAACGATATGTTTGCGGCTTCTGTTTGACTGATTCAACGTATCTTCTGTCGTAGTTCACTTGTGCATCACTTTATTGTTAAATTATTAAAAAAAAAAAGAACTAAAATAAAAACTTTACGCTTCGCTTGCAAGAGTCCATATTGTCTTCAAAGCAACCAACAAGACTGCCGGGAAGACAAACGTCACAACATTGCCCAAGATTGTCAGCAAAATAGGGCCCAAAGCCATCATATCAGTTGCTGAATCTGCTGCAATAACCAATGCAACGCCTGCAATCAAAAACTCCTGAATCTCTCTTGCGGTAATGTTCAACAAACCAACCAAGAAACCCAACACGACAAGCGCCCAGGTTACTGTTGGCGTCTGCAATTGAGGCACAAAGCCTGCAATAACTGCAATAACTACACCAATCAAGAAAGCCCAATGACCTAACTTTCCATCCATAACGAAAACCTCCGTTTACGCTAATAGTAGCGTTTGATGGCGACGATAAGGTCAGACACTACTTATAAACATTTATTGTCACCCATAAGTCAAATCACATTCAGCAAACCGTGAGCGTCCAAAGCATGCTGAAGAGGCTTAAAAGCATCCCTTGACTGCACAGCCAAACGAAGGCCCAACTGGGCAGCCTCATCCCTTGAAACACGCGCAAACTTATCTGCCTCAATCAAGCCATACGGATAACCCAAAAATGAAGGGTCCTCTGAATTAGCAGCCAGCAATTGAACAGCAGAGAATAATAATTGCTTGTCAGCCTGCAAGATATCACACCTGAAAACATACTCAGACCTCGGATGCAATTTAACAAAACCAACCCTGCCACCAGCATAATACAGCCAAGAGCCAGCAGGAGCAAACCTTGACAAGACAAACAAAGCGCTGTTGCCTGAATCAGTGCACAAAGTAGACGTTTTTGAAAGGCCAATTATTGCAACCTTTCTTCTTGAAGAAACCAAAGAAAGAAACTTCATACGCTCCTCGACAGCACTGCCAAACGGCTCCAAATCACCATCCCTAACCAAAAAATCACCAGGATTAAGATTTTCAACAATCTCCTCAGCAAAACCAAGCTCCAACAACTTTCTCACGTGACCGGCAACAGAAGACGGATCTGCACGCCTGCCGGACAAAGCAATAGCAGGGTCAAAAGCATCAAAAGAAACACTTGACAACTCATTGCCATCCAAATCAAACACTTTTGCCTCAAAAGACAAATCAAGACCCTTCTGCTGGGCAAACACAACAACAAACCTCTCCCTCAATTCCCTCTTAACCCTTGCATTCAAATGATACCAAGAAGCATACAAACGAACAAACTGAACACTAACATTAGGGCCATTCAACAACTCGCCATTACCGCCATCAACAAAAACGATTTGCGCTGAAGAGATATTTGGGGCGATTGGGATAAAGCCCTCATTGCGAATAGGAATACGCTCGTGAGAGCCAACCAAAATAGCAGAGCCAGAAGAGGTTAATTTACCGGACAAAAGCGAGATAACCTTATCAAAAACTTTCATAACAAGAAATTTTACAAATCACAATAAAAGAATATTGGTGGCCAGAACTATATTACGCTGAATAACTTCATACCGCCAACAGAAACACCAAGAACAATAAGACCGGCTATTACTGCTCCAACAAGAATTGCTAGAAACGCTTTCCACTTATCCATACCAAAAAACCAGGCAGCAAGCGAAGCAGTATATACGCCTGTCAGAGGAAAAGGCACTGCGACAAACAAAGCCAAGCCAAACATACCATACTTCTCAATAAAAGGATGAACTTTTGTTCTAGTTCTTTCCATAAACCTGTCAAAAGCAGAACGATACATATGAATGTGAAGAAAACGATAATGAATGAACTCAAGAAAAATGAAAATAATAGGAACGATTACTACATTAGCAATAACGCAGACGATTAAGGCAAGCCAAGGATTAACGCCCTTGGCAATAGCAAAAGGAATTCCTGCACGCAATTCCCCAACAGGAGTCATACTCAAAATTGCCGACCACAACAAATCATTCATACTCTTGCACTCTTAACCCTTGATTTAACAAAATCACCCTTCAAAAGATACCTGATAAGTTCAACAGGAATTGTGAATTCCCTATCAACAACAGCAAAAATACGATTCTTCTTAACAAAAGTCTTTTTGTATTTATTCTTGAAATTTTTCACTGCGGCAGTCAACTTAACAGGAGGACCAGGCCATTCTTTTGTGGCAGGAAGCTTATCTTTCTTAAGCAAAAACCACCAAGTGCCATTCTCTTTCTTATCCCATATCCAGCCAGCATCCTTAACATCAAAGTCAGAAAGCTGATTGCGAATATGCTCAAAAGCCCTAACAAACTTTGTACCGGCAACATCCTCCTTTGCATCAAGAGTCTTCACACTAACTTTAACAAGATGGCCCTTCAATTTCTCAAAGACAACCGTTTTTTCTATAAATGCACTGGCTGAAGGCTTTTTCAAGAAAGACTTTCCAGCTTTCACAAACTTGTCAAAATTTTCCCTTGTCAAAGAAGCAGCAGAATTCCTGCCAGGCTGAACAGGGTCAACCAAAACCAAAGGACCTTCTGTCTTGCTCTGATTCATCATAAACAAAGCCTTGCCCTTGTAAATATTATAATAATCAATGACGACCTTAGGCTTCCACTTAGTTGCAGACCTCAACAAAGGAATAAACCCCTTGCTGTAAATAGTCAAAATATCAACAACGTGGCCTGAAAAACCACGAATATAACTCTCAGCACCATAACAGGAAGCGCCCTTGCAGAACTTCTTAGCAAGACGAATATCATCCTTTAATTTTTTCCCATTCTTGTTCACCCAAGCAACATGCAAAGGAGAAAAGTCAGTGACATTCTCTGCCTGTTCGGATTTTTTAATGTCCAAAACAGGCACAATCTCATAACGCAAACCATTCCTAATCCAAAAATAATCACGGCTGCCGTGAATACGCTCGTGCTTCCACTTTTTCAAAGCGCGCTCCAGCAAATCACTCAAATTCTGCTCCTTGTGGCGCAAATCAAAAGCAACAAAAATGTCAACATCATAATCACCTGAAAGCCAAGTGTCCTTTGCATAACTGCCACCAAGAACAGCCCTTGCCTTGACATTAACACGCTTAAGTTCAGAGTTTAAAGCGGACAGAAACTTGTTAACCTTTGCCAAAGTGCTTGAACGCTCTTCAGCAGAAGGAACAATATCATTCAAAATAGGCTGCAGAATTGTTTTGTAATTCATATTACGCAGAAACAAGCAGGCGCTTAAAAAGGTTTGGCGTTCTACAGTAGTTGTAAACATTTAAATAACCTTTAAACACAATAATAAAAATGCAGGAAGCACTAATCATAACCACTGCAATCGCAGTAATACTATTTGTCGGAGTAATATGCTCCTGGATTGGCAACAGACTGAAAATCCCAGACGTGCTACTGCTCATACTCGCAGGAATGCTCTTCGGAAGCATGCAATTCAAAGGACTGCCCCTAATTGATTTACCGAACATATTTTTGGCAAGCTTAGGAATTTTAGCGCTTGCAATGATAGTCTTTGACAGCACAGCAAGACTAAGACTAAAAGAACTGGACACCTTCAGCATAAAAGCAGTAAAGCTCACGCTGATATGGACCCTGCTAAATATGGTGCTTTTCTCAGCAGCAGCGCACTTTGTGCTTAAAATCCCATTCTGGACAAGCGTGTTATTCGCAAGCGTTATGACAGGAACAAGCCCAGACGCGCTCCTTACACTGACACAAAAAGCGCGCTCACTAATGCTTTTGAAGCTGGAAAGCATCTTCAACACGCCGCTCACTGTAATCCTGCCGTTCATCGTGATAGACTTGATGCAAAGCGTGAAAACAAGCATATTCTCAGACCTGATAGAACAATTAATACCCTTCCTGATGAACTTCATAGTAGGGCTGGGAACAGGAGTGTTTGTAGGACTGGTATTGCTCAAAGTCATTCAAAAAGCATACGCGGAAATTTACTCGCCACTCGCAGTGATAATTGCTGCATTATTTTCTTATGTACTTGCAGAGAACTTAGGCGGCTCAGGAGTATTGGCAGTAACAGCACTCGGGCTATTCTTTGGAAATGTTTACGTCAAAGAAAAACCAACACTGCTGGAAGTAGAAAGCGTGCTGACAAAAGCACTGTACATATTCGTCTTCTTTTCAATAGGACTAATAATCAAAATACCATACACAACACAATTCTTTATAACAAGCGGAATACTTTTTGCAATTTACACTGCAATAAGGGCGTGGGCAGTATGGATGAGCGTAAGCAGAGACAAATACACAACAGGAGAAAAAATGTTCATGACGCTAAACATGCCAAAAGGAATAGCAACAGCAGCAGTCGTGTTCATACTGGCAGTATACCAGATAGAAGGAATTAC
>DATDPK010000005.1:0-3816 GCA_035292785.1 Candidatus Nanoarchaeia archaeon | reverse complement strand
TGTTCTGGCAATTTTTTTGTAGAATAAAAACTTTACGACACATTTAGATGTTTGGATGGCTTGACCTGATTTGTATCGGCATTGGCACAGTTACTTTTCCAGCGCCTTCGCTTAGTGCTTTGACGAGTGCAATTTCCAGCTGGCTCAGTCTGTCGTGCACTGGCGCTGTTCGCTCTATTTTTTCTTGTGGTATTGGGTATAGCGCTACTGCTTTGTCATCCAGATAGTGCGTCTCAAGTCTTATCTCGTAGAATTTTCCGTCGTGCTCAATTGCCCGCGTTGCTGCCTGACCGCCAGAGCTTGTTCTGTAAAATACGTGTACCACTCCCATTATTGACGGTAATTAGTAGCTTGTATTTAAGGTTTTCACTACTTATTATCAATATAGAAGATAATTCACTTTTTACCACAAAATATATAAAGAAACAACCCTTTTTTTACCATAGAGGTGGACTGATTTTATCGTCAATAAAATCACTCTCCATGTCAAACCTATCTAAAACAGAAGAAGCAGCAAAACAGTATGGCGCAGAGTCTATCCAGGTACTGCAAGGTCTAGAGCCTGTCAGGAAGCGTCCTGGAATGTTTATTGGCACCACAGATATTAGAGGCCTGCACCATCTTGTCTGGGAAGTTGTTGACAACGCAGTAGATGAAGCTTTAGCCGGCTATTGCAATAAAATCATCGTAACAGTCCACAAGGATGGAAAAATCACGATTGAGGACAACGGTCGTGGTATTCCTGTCGCAATGCATCCTAAGTATGGCAAGTCTGCTTTGGAAATTGCTATGACTATGCTGCACGCAGGCGGCAAGTTTGAAAAAGGCGCTTACAAGGTTTCTGGCGGTCTTCACGGTGTTGGAGTTTCTGTTACAAATGCATTATCAGAATATTTGGTTGTTACAGTGAAGCGTGATGGAAAATTATGGGTGCAGGAGTACAACCGCGGCGCTCCAACAGGTCCGGTAAAAGAAGTCGGCACAGCCCAAGGCACAGGTACAACTGTCTCTTTCAAGCCAGACCCGCAAATTTTTCCTAAAACAGATTTTGAATCTGACATTTTAATCTCAAGGATTCGTGAGCTTGCTTTCCTGAACAAGGGTGTTGAGTTTGTTTTCACTGATGAGCGTGATGGCAAGCAGGAAATTTTCAAGTATCAGGGCGGCATCAAGGAGTTTGTTGAGTTCTTGAACAAGACAAAGAACAAACTGCACCCCGTCATCTATTTCGAAAGGGAAAAAGACGACATTATTGCAGAGGTTGCCTTGCAGTTTAACGATAGTTATACTGAAACTGTTTTCACTTTCGCAAATAACATTAACACCCACGAGGGTGGTTCTCATTTATCTGGTTTCAAGACAGCTTTGACAAGAACATTGAAAGCTTATGCTGACAAGCACGGTTTGACTGACGAGAAAACAGAGCTTACAAGCGAGGATTTCAGGGAAGGTCTTACTGCTGTCATTTCTGTTAAAGTTCCAAATCCCCAGTTTGAAGGACAAACCAAGACAAAACTCGGCAACAGCGAAGTCAAGGGTATTGTTGACAGCATTGTTCACGAGGCTTTGAGCACTTTCTTGGAGGAAAACCCTTCTGCTTCCAAAATGATTCTTTCAAAATGCATCGATGCCGCAAGGGCGCGGGAAGCTGCTAGAAAAGCGCGCGAGCTTGTGCGCAGGAAGAGCGCTTTTGATGGTGCAATGCTGCCTGGAAAATTGGCTGACTGCAGTTCAAGAGACCCGTCAAAGTGCGAGATTTATCTTGTTGAGGGTGATTCTGCCGGAGGCTGTTTTTCTGGTGATACAAAAATTGCACTTGTTGATGGGCGGAATATTTCATTTAAAGAACTGGTTGCCGAATATGAGAAAGGTATGGAGAATTTTTGCTATACAATAATGCATGATGGGCATATCGGAATTCAGCAGATTTTGAATCCAAGAATTACAAAGAAGGGCGCAAACGTCATTAAAATAATACTGGACAACGACGAAGAAATTATATGTACTCCTGATCATTTATTTATGCTAAGAGACGGTTCCTTTAAGCCAGCTAAGAGCTTACTTCTCACTGATTCCTTGATGCCTTTGAAAAAACAGCTTTCAAGAAAAGGCAGGAGAATTACAATTGATGGATACGAGCTTGTTTTTGATTCAGTTGATTCCCGTTGGATATTCACGCATATTTTGTCGGATGAATATAATTTGCGCAATGGAATCTATGAAAGCTTAGGTGAGCATCGCCATCATAAGGATTTCAATAAGATAAATAACAATCCAACAAATATTTGCAGGCTGACCAAAGAAGAACATCTTGCAATTCATAGAGTGCACGCTGATAAAACTTTGCGAACCGATGAAGTGCTTGAAAAATTAAGAAAAATACGTCAAACCCCTGAATTCAGGGAAAATCTGCATAGAAGAATGCTTGCAATGCGGGATGTACTCAGCAAGCGCGCTAGAGCTCAATGGGAAAATGAAGAATATAAGAAATATATGGTGGAAAAGTTTTTGGAATTCTATGCCAAGAATCCTGAATATCGGGCAAAATCACTGAAAATTTTGAAAGAAGCTCAGAGAAAATATTGGGCTTCATCAGAAAATAGATTTAAACAATCCGAAAGAGTCAGGGATTATTTTAAGGCGCATCCAGAAAAGAAAAATGAATTATCCGAATCTGCAAAAGCGCAATGGTCAGATTCAGAACTCAAAGCTTGGAGACGAAAGAAAACAATGGAGCAATGGACTCCTGACTTCAGGGCTAAGCGCATGAAAGCATATAATAAGACATATTTTGATAACACCATCAAATTACTTAGAAAATTGTATGATGAAACTCAAAAAATTGATGCTGAAGAATTTGAACGAAGAAGAAAATTGCGGAATAATAAGAACATTTTATGCTACGATACTTTTGTTGAACGCTTTTTTGATAACGATGCTGCAAAATTGGAAGAAGCTGTCGTGAATTATAACCACAAAATCAAGAGTATATCGTGGCTCAATGAAGCAATTGATGTATATGACCTTGAAGTTCCTGGCACGCATAATTTTGCATTGGCATCAGGTGTATTCGTTCATAACAGCGCAAAGCAGGGCCGTAATCGTGAATTCCAGGCTATTCTGCCGTTGAAAGGTAAAATCCTGAATGTTGAAAAGGCGCGTTTAATCAAGGTCTTGAAGAATGATGAAATTGTGAATGTAATTACTGCTTTGGGCACCGGCATTAGCGAGGAATTTGACATTTCAAAGCTTCGTTATGATAAAATCATTATTATGACTGATGCTGATGTTGACGGCAATCACATTTCCTGTCTCTTGTTAACATTTTTCTTTAGAATGATGCCTGGCTTGATTGAGGGCGGTAAGATTTATCTTGCCCAGCCTCCTTTGTATAAGTTGGAGAAGAGCAAGAAGCAATATTATGCTTATAACGAAGCCCAGAAGAATGATTTGGTCAAGCAGTTGGGCGAAGTCGGCATTCAAAGATACAAAGGTCTTGGTGAAATGAACCCGACTCAATTGTGGGAGACTACTATGGACCCTGTAAAGCGTGTCTTGAAGAAAATCACGATTGAGGACGCTGTTGCAGCTGATGAAATATTCTCAATACTTATGGGTGATGAAGTTGAGCCAAGAAAAGAATTCATTCTGAAGCACGCTAAGGAAGTCAAGGAGTTGGACGTTTAGTTTTCTCCGCCGCAATCGATTCTGCTCTTACGGTATATTTTTCATTTTTGTTCATAAGGTCAAATCTGTATCCATTTTCATATTCTACAGATGTTAGCATCAGTCCTTTCTTAATTGATTCAATCAATT
>DATDPK010000004.1:0-10561 GCA_035292785.1 Candidatus Nanoarchaeia archaeon | reverse complement strand
TTATTTGGTTCTTTATTTCAGGACAAGCCGCAATGTTTCAAGCGAGCAGATTGACCCGGGCATTGTTGCATATGGCCGCAATCTTACTTTTATGACTTTTCTCACGTACATTGCGCCTTATGTTGACAGGCTGATAGTTGCTGGTGTTGCTGGTTTTGAGGGTCTTGCGATTTATTCCATTGCGATGGCAATCACTCTCAATCTTTCTGTTAATGGCCAGCTTATCTCCATTCTTCTTTTGCCTAAGCTTTCGCGTGAAAGCCCTTATCACGAGCAGCGTATTAAGAAGTTATTTTGGTGGGTGTGCCTTTTGATATTGTTTGGCATTGGCATTGTCATTTTGGCTATCCCGTGGGTTATTTCCTTCTTGTTTGCAGACAAGTATGTTGCCTCGATTCCATATGCTCAAATTGGCGCGGTTTATCTGGCGTTTTTCATTCCAGCCACAATTCTTAGAACTTATTTTCAGGGGAGGAAGAAAACAAAGATCTTGTACGCATATAATCTTAGTATTGGCATAATCAATCTTGTCCTGCTGGGCATTCTCGCCCCTTTGTTTGGCATTCTTGGCGCGGTTATAAGCAAGGTCTTGCTTGGCTTTTTTGGCTTTGTCTTTCTTGTGGTTTCATTTTATATGTCGGAAACCCCTGTTTTAAATAAGAATAAGTAAGGGTTTCCGAGCATGCTCAAGAACCACCACGTTCAATATTTATTATTGGTGGTTCTTGACATCACCGCAAATATTAAAAATCAGCAGTAAACCTCCTCTCATATGTCAATTCCGGATTACAGCCTTGCTTTCATTTTGAGTTTTGCATTTGTCCTGTCAGCGCTTCCTTATTGGATATCGCGTGCTAAACAGCACGGTTTGCTTATTACTGATGTGCAAAAATTGCCTGAAAGGAAGATTCCTTATCTTGCAGGCCTTGTTGTTGTTTTTGGCGCCATTGTTGGCATTCTTTTCTTTGTCGCCTCGCAGACTTTTTTGTTTGAAAACGGGGAGTATAATGTTTTTCTTTTGGCTTCTGTTGCATCCATTCTTATAGCTTTGATTATTGGGGTTGTTGATGATTTGCTGGGTGAAAAAATCGGGCTCAGGCAGTACCAAAAGCCGCTTTTGACTGTGTTTGCCGCACTGCCCATTGTTGTTGTAAACGCCGGCCAGAATGTTATGGCTCTTCCCTTTATTGGGCAGGTTACTTTGGGCAATTTTTATTCTTTTGTTGTAGTTCCTCTTGCCATTATTGGCGCGGCAAATGGTTTTAATATGCTTGCAGGCGTTAATGGTCTTGAAGCTGGAATGGGCTTGATTATTCTTTCCACTCTCAGCTATTTGTCCTGGGCTACTGGAAAAATATCCGCCTATGTTGTGGCACTATGCGTGATTGCTGCAATTCTGCCGTTTTTGCGTTATAATTGGTGCCCTGCACGTGTTCTTCCTGGCAACAGTTTTACTTATGCTGTTGGCGCATCAATTGCTATTGTTGCCATTCTTGGCGACCTTGAGCGCTCTGCCATTATTCTTTTCATTCCTTATTTTTTCGAATTGTTGCTGAAATTGCGTGGCAAGTTCCAGAAGGAGAGTCTTGCAAAGCCTTTGGCTGACGGCTCGCTCAGGAACAAGTATGCAAAATGGTATTCTCTTAATCACGTTGCAATTTCCTTCCTGAGAAGAGTCAAGGGGCGGGCAAGGGAATGGGAAGTTGCTGCGCTTTTGCTTTGTTTGGAACTGGCTTTCGCAGCAGCCACTCTTGCTGTTTACTGGAAATGACGCTTGATTTTGCTTTATTTGAATTTGTGAATGGTTTTGCAGGGCAGTTTTCTGTATTTGATTTGATTGGGATTTTTTTCTCAGTGTATGTAATTTATATCATCGCTCTTCTGCTTTTCATTCCCCGCAAGAGGCGTGTTTTGATTAATGGCGCGCTTGCTGTTGTTCTTGTTTGGATAGTTAAATTCTTTATTGGCTTGTTTTGGGAAAGGCAGCGTCCTTTTGTTGCGCATACTGTCAATATGCTTGTAGAACATTCTTCAAATGCAGGTTTTCCCAGCAATCACGCTTCGGTTAGTTTTGCTCTTGCCCAGACTTTGTTTTTTGCTGATAAGAAACTTGGAATTGTTGCTTATGTTCTCGCAGTTCTCGTTTCTGTTTCCCGTGTTTTTGTCGGCGTTCATTATCCTTCTGATGTTCTGGCTGGTGCTTTGGTTGGAGTACTGTCTGCGTTTATTATTCGTAAAGTGTTACAGTTTTGAAGCAAAGCTGTCACAATCTTTTTAAACAACGTTTCACTGTTATTTCTTAAAGAGGTGATTGTTGTGCATAACTGCAATTTTAACAAGACTGCTTTGTTGGTTAATTTCAGGCGCACTATTTGGCGTTTGGAAACATACAGGAAGGATGCTAAATCTGCAAACCATCCTTTGTGCGGAAAGCTATTGGATGAGATTGAGAAGGATTTGAAGAAGTACAGCAGGAAGCTGGAAGAGGCTATTACCGGCCTGGCAAAGGAAAACAAATTTACATTTTGCGATAAGTGTTAACTAATCAGTAGTTTCCTTTTGTAGAAATCATTTTAAATTAGGTCATATTCCATCTTATTGAAAAAGTGGTTTGAGGTGATGTTTGTGGGAGAAAATGGGGTGCATAATGGAAACGGTCATTCTAACGGACATTCAAATGGCAAGTTAACGGCAAGGATTGTTGTTCTTCTTGATGAAAGGGGTTTGGGTGGCTTTTTGTCCCCTCCTGCCAGAGAGGAGCTTCGGTTGCTTGAAAATCTTCACTCTCGTAGTTCTGCAGAATTGTTTGCTTATGCCATATCGGATATGCAGATGATGAGAAGTCGTGCAGTTATTGATGCTGCAAAAAGTATGGAAAAAGGAGAGCAGATAGCTCCTATACCTGAACTTAATATTCCAGGCGATCTTTATACAGCTGTAGTCAATATGTATTCTCAACAGTAATTTCTTTATTCTTCTTCTCTTCCTATTAGATATTAGAATTCTATATATAGAGTAGCGAGGCCGGGGGGTCAAAGTCCCGGCCTTCGCACACTCGTGGATGGTGGCTTATGCTTTCTACATAGATCAAACCCCTTTTAAATAACTCCGTGAAACAAGGTGGAACAAGATGGAACAATGGTTAAATTTAAAAATTGCCTGAGATTGGTGAAACAAGATGAAACAAGTTTGGGTTGTGGCTCTTTTGTTGCTGCCACTGGTTTTTGCATCGCGCAGTATTTCCAGTTCTCAGACCGATATCTTGATTGAGGATGGTTCTGCTTTTGTTAATGGCAATTTTATTCTGGCGGGTGATGAGGAGATTGGCAATTTTACTTTGATTCTTTCTCCAAGTCCTGAAGATGTTGTCATAATCATTGATGGCTTGAAGGTTCGCTGTCTGTTGCAGGCTGAGTTTGCCCGTTGCGGCAATCTTTCAAAAGGCCCTCACGAGATTAATTTTAGTTATGAGACAAGTTATCCTATTGCGTCTGTTGGCGAGAATACTTTGTTTCGTTATACTGACCGTCTTCCTTATCATACTGATAATCAGTCGGTTACCTTGACTTTGCCTGTTGGTTATATTATTCCGCGGGAGAAGGATAAGGATGAGAGTTTTTACATTTCTCCTAAGCCTCAGGATGTTTATTCTGATGGGCAGAGAATCATTCTTTCTTGGGAGCAGAAGGGGCAGGAATTGCCTGTTTCTGTTATTTCCAGAAAGGTTATCGGCCCTCCGCTTGGCTGGATTGGCGCTGCAGTTTTGTCCAGTTTGATAACGTTTGTGATTGTTGTCTGGCTGGTGCTTGGCTGGCGCAGGTCTGATAAGCCAAAGCCTGTTCGCAAAAAGAAGGTTGTTGTTCCTGCGTTGATGGATAATGAGCAGAAGATTGTTGAGTTTTTGAAGCAGAATGGTGAGGTTTGGCAGAAGCAGATTAAGGTTGCGACTGGTTTTTCAAAGGCAAAGGTTAGCAGGCTTATTCGTAATCTTGAGGAAAGAGGGGTTATCACGAAGACTATATATGGTAATACTAATAAGATAAGTTTGAAGCAGAAGTAAGCAGCATGGAATTGGAAGAAATAAGTCGAATTTTGAAAACTCATAATCATATAGTTTTTGGGCCTAAAGAATCTCCGAAATCAGCAGGTGGCGACTATCCTGGACTGCCCTATATAGCAGTTGATGTAAAAGAAAAAACAATTATGTTTACTTCGGATACAATTGATTACACTATGCCCAAACAGCTTGAAGAAGCAATGGAAAAATTGTTTTCAAAATTTGGAGTGATTAATTATAAAATTCAATTCCATATTCAGAAAGGCGGCTGGCATGACAAGGACATAATTTTACAATTGCAAAATATTGAAGGAGTTCAGAATCCAGGAGAAATGCCAGAAATAATCAAATTCATTCAGGACAGTTTCTACAAAGTTGATGATTGGAATTTTAAATCCGCCGGGCAATCCGGATTTAAGTAATATTTATATATCTGAGTTTTTTTGCTGTTTGTATGCGTGGATGGCTTATATTTGCATTATTTCTAATTTTGAGTATTGGAGTTTCTGCTGCTAACTGCACTGATTCTGATAATGGCGGTGCGAAGAGTACTGATGATGTTGCGTTGAAGACTAAGGGGGATGTTAAGTATGGAATTACCACTTTGTTTGATACTTGTATAACTGCAGAGGAAGATGGTGTTTCTACCAATTCAAGCAAGTTTTTGAAGGAATATTTGTGCACTGGCAGCCAGAGGTATTCAGAAATTTATGATTGTGTGAAGATAGGGTATACTGGCTGTGTCAATGGCGCTTGTGTTGCTTCTGGAAATGGTTCTGCTCCTGTTCCGCAGAATGTTGTTCCTGCTTGCGGTAATAAGATTCTTGAGAAAGTAAAGGGCGAGGAGTGTGACCCTCCTAACAAGATTTGTTTTGGCAAGACTACTGCTGAATATGGTACTTGCGATGCCAATTGCAAGTGTAAGCTTGCTGCAGGCGTTCAGCGCGCTCCTGATGTTTGCGGTGACGGCACTAAGGACTTGAGTGAGGATTGTGAGAAGGATGGCGACTGCCCTCAGAATTTTGTTTGTTCTTCCTGCAAGTGTGTCAAGCAGCTGACTCCTGAGGAGATTGAGGCTATGAAGAAGAATGCTACTGCTGAGAAGGAAGAGGAAGTCAAGGATATCGCCAAGGAGATTGATGAGAAGTATAAGACTCCTGAGCTTCCTGAGGTTAATTTGAGCGCGACTAACTTTTCTGATCAAGCCGGTATTAAGGCAACTTCTGGCATTGCAAACTTTTTCAAGAACATTTTTGGCTGGATTGCGAAATTATTTGAGTAGTTCTCTGTAAACGTCAAGGCCGTGTTTTGCGAACATTTCAAAGAATCCTGTGAACCATTGGTTCATTGACACTCCTATTTCGTCTGATTCCTTGATGTCTTTTGCTGTTTCTATGCCTCCTGTTCTCCAGACGTGGAATTCTTGTGATGGTCGTCCTTGTTTTATGTATTGTATTGCCGCATAGCATAGTAATAGTGAGCGTTGTTTTAGCGGTTGCCCGCTGAATCCTCCTCCGAATGTGCCTGTAAAGAAGTCAAATAGTGCTCTTTCGTGCGGGTCTACAGAGTCTCTTAATGTTGCATATTTTGTTGATGTGTTTCCAAAGTTTATTCCGTCAAAGCCAAGTTCGAATAGCATATCCATTATTTGCGGTACTTGGCTTATTGGGGTGTCGTTTGAGAATTTTACTACAAGTGGAACTTTTCTTCCTTCTTTGAAGTTTTCCATTATGTATTGTAGTCTTTGTTGGGTGTCATTGTCTTGCTTGTGCGTGTTCGGGCAGCTTTCGTTCAGTTCTATTACGTCAACGCCCATTTGTCTGTATAGTTGCATTCCTTTAACGAGAGCTTCCAATGCTTCTGTTCCGTTCAGGTCTGGCGATTTCATCACGCTGTGCACAATTGGGCAGCCCCAGACTCTGTTGATTCCTTTATACCTTTGCGAGACTGTTTCGTGTCCTTCGTTTGGAAGTCCCAGCCAGTTTAATGCTGCGTGTGAGCGCGGCAATGGCGTGAATGGTGTTCTGATTCCGTTCTTTTCATTTCCCGGTCTCGGGTTTGAGGTTGTTGTTCCTCCGATGTATCCTCCTGCGCCTATGCTTGCGACAAAGTCGTATCCTTCTCCGTTCTTGAACATTCCTGCTGCATTCATTATTGGTGCTCTGAACGGTATTCCCCATAGTTTTCTTTCCAGGTTTCTTGGAGGCACATATGGTTCTTCTTGTCTTTCACCTACTAATCTTTTTAGAAAGTTTACTCTGCCTTTTGAGTACAATTGTACGACAGTGTGAGGCGGCAGCCATCTTGTTATCAATTGTCTTAGCCTTGCTTCAAGTTTTGCTGTTGTTGATGGTTTCATTTCCCGGTTTAATAGTGTCTTCTTTCCGGTCTTGCAAGAAGTGTTTCTGCCACTCTTCGTTCAATGCCTGGCGCAAGCGCCTGTTGCAGTTCTGCTATTCCCAGTTGGTCTTTTGTTTCCTCAAATGTTGTGAAAGCTTCTTTTACTGGTATTCTTCCTGCTGTTGCTGCTTGTATCAGCGCTTGTCTGGTTTTTATCATTGCTTCTTCTTCTCTCAGATGTTTTATTGCAACGGAATAAGCTATTTTTGGATTGCTTTCGATATTTCTGTCTATGTACAATCTCATCCCTTCTTGGTCGCGGTTGTCTGCAAAGAAGTTGGCTGCATATGGCTGTTGCAGTATTCTTTCTCTGAGTTCTGCAAGCAGTTCATTTTCTTTTTTATCTATTTTTTCTCCCAGATGTATTAATCTGGCATATGCTCTGTTGGTTGCCTTCTCTCCTGGCAGTTGTGCCAGTGCGCGTGCAAGTTGTGCATTTAAAGAAGGAAGAACTTCTTCTCTGATGTGTTCATCGGCTGTTAGCGGGTTTCCGCCTTCTGTAAAGTAAGCTATTACTGCATCTTGCACTGCATATATAAAATCTCTATTCATGAACATGGTTACTTCTGGAATTTTCTGGCCTGCACGAAGCATTTCAAGGGCATGTTGTCTCACTTCTGTTCTGATTTGTTCCTGTTGTTCGCGGGCAAGGTCAAAGCAGTATGCTATTCCGTACGCCCTGATAGCTGAGCTGTGTCTTTTTAGTTCTGCAAAGCGTTTTGCAACTTCGAGCATTCCTGCTTGGTCATTTAATTGAGGATGTCCATCTTCGTATGGTTTTGCATAGAATATGCCTTCAGCAACTTCTGGGTGTTCCTGTATCATCTGCTGTTTTATTTCTTTGTAAAGTTCTTTTGGTCCAGACATTCTTGACAGCTCGTATGCTGTTCGTATATCTGTGCTTCTGATTTCCCTTATGAATGCTTCTAGTTCTTCTTTAGTTCCATGTTCTGTTATCAGTTTGCCTGCTTTTTCGATTTTGCCTGTTTTTTTGGCTATTTCTGCTAACTTTAGCTTGTCTTCTCTTGTTCCGTATTTCAGTAGCAGGTGTTCTGCAAGGCCGAAGTCTGTTTCCAAACAGCGATATGCGAGCGCTCTCAGGCCTTCATTGTCATTTAATTCTCTCATGCAGCTGATAACTGTGTCGCGTGTTTCTTGTTCCTCGCGCTGGCTGTGTTTTTCTATGATGCGTCTCAGCATTTCCGGTCTTTTTTCTCCTTTATAATGTGCATGTGCAAAGTCCGGGGTTTTCTCAATTCGGGCCTCTGCTATGTAATTAATTGCTTCCTGGTTGCCTTCCAGGCATTCAAAAATCGATTCGGCAGATCTGCTGCTTTGGGCAATTTTGTCAAGCACTCTTTTTCTTACGCTATCAAATGTTCCGTTGTATAGCCACCTTCCGAATCCGTGCAGGAGCGTGTAAACTTCTACGGTGTTCCAGCGGTTTGCTTCCAGTGATGCATCAATATATCCTGTGACTATTGCTCTTACTTGTTCTTGTGGGAATTCTGTTCCAAGTGAATTTACTCTTGTTTCAAGGTCTTTTGCAGAAAGGTTTAGCTCTTTAGCCATTATTCTTCCAAGTTGTGTAAATGCTTCCATAATTACCACCCAGTAATATCGTCTTTAAAAGTGGTATATTAAGATTATTGTACTACAGAAGCATTTATAAATTTCAGAGAAAAGGTCGTTTTTATGGGTGTAAAGCTTTATCACGTTAAGTTTATTCCAGAAGATCGTGAAGCCTACATACAGGAGCGTTTTGTTGTTGCAGAGAGTCCTGAGGCTGCCGGCAATCTTGTTCTCTCTAAGTTTCCGTACGAGCATACTTTTCAAATAAGGAGTGTTGAAGAGGTTAAGGTTTCTGGTGTTAAGATAACGTTGGACAATATTGTGGAAAGTTAATTCTAAATTCACAACATTTATATATCTGTTCCGATATATCGAAAGCAACATATCGTTAACGACTATGGCGAGCTCTATGTTGCGCGGTTTTCTGAAGATTGTTGTATTGAAAGCGCTGGCAAAAGACTCAAAATCCGGTTATTCCTTGATGAAGTTTGTTGAGGAGCGTATTGGTTCAAAGCCTTCACCTGGCAGTATGTATCCTTTGCTGGACAATTTGAAGAAAGAGGGCTTGGTTGACGTTAAGGGTGTTGGCCGTTCTAAAGAGTACAGTTTGACTGTTGACGGCAAGCATAAGCTGGAAGCTGTTGAGGAGAAGCGCAATGAGTGTTTGAATAATTTCTTGCAAGGTATGAAGATGCTTTCTGCGATGACTGGCGAGGATATGAGTTTTCCTATGGCGATGGTTGAGAGTATGAAGAAAGGTGTTTTTCCTTTCAGGGAGATTAATCCTGAGTGGGATAATGTGAGGAATGAGTTGTTTATGCTTATGCGTCAGGGCAAATTGAAGGAAAAGTCTGCTAAAGTCCGTAAAATCCTTTCTTCTGCTTACAAGGAGTTGAAAGCTGTATGAATCCGATTATTCAGTTGAAAAAAGTCTGGAAGACTTACAAAATGGGCGAGACTAATGTTCACGCTTTGCAGGGCATTGATTTGGACATTCATCCTGGCGAGTTTGTCGCCATTCAGGGTCCTTCTGGCAGTGGAAAAAGCACTGCTATGAATTTGGTTGGCTGTTTGGACGTTCCTACTAAGGGCCAGATTTATCTTGATGGCAAGGATATCAGCCGTTTGTCAGAATCTGACTTGGCGCAGATTCGCGGAAGAAAAATCGGCTTTATTTTTCAGAAGTTTAACTTGATTGAGACTTTGACTGCTTTGGAGAATGTTATGCTGCCTATGACTTTTCAGGGTGTTGCAGAAGAGGAGAGAAAAAAGCGGGCTAAAAAATTGTTGGAGCAGTTTGGCCTTGGTGATAGAATGCACCATAAGCCCAATCAATTGTCCGGTGGCCAGCAGCAGAGGGTTGCGATTGCCAGAAGTTTGGCTGTTGACCCTCCTGTTATCCTGGCTGATGAGCCAACCGGTAATTTGGATAGCAAGACTGGAAGCGAGGTTATGGCTTTTTTGAGAGAGTTGCACAAGCATTCTGGCAAGACAATTGTGCTTGTTACTCACGATGATGTGTTGGCGAAAAGAGCTGATAGGATTGAGTTTTTGAAAGACGGAAGAATTGTCGGAGGCAGAAAATGAAACAAATTATTACGATTTTGGTGTTGTTGGTGTTAACGTTAAGCGTTAGTGCTGCTGGTGGTGCTATGGTTAAGGCGCAGATTTTGCGTTATGAGCCTGCTCCTGCTGAGCAGGGCAATACTGTTGATATTTGGATTGAGTTGAGTAATGAGGGCACTAAGGCAGACCGTGTTGGTGTCAGGTTTGTGCCTGAGTATCCTTTTAGTTTGCCTTCGGGCCAGAAGGCAGAGGTTGATGTCGGCACTATCGCTGCTATTGAGAGCAAGGTTGTGAAGTTTACTGTTTTTGTTGATCCTAATGCTCCGAATGGCGACAGGGATATTAAGTTCCAGTACAAGTATGGTGCTGTGGATGAGTGGGCGCAGTTGGAAGTTCCTATTTCTTTGCAGGCGCAGGGCGCGATTGTTGTGATTGATGACTACAAGGTTAACCCTTCTCCTGTTGTTCCTGGCCAGATTGTTGATGTTGAGCTTACTTTGCGCAATGCTGGAAGGGTTGCTGTGAAGAATGTTGATGTCGGCATTGATTTGGAGGATGGCAAGTTTTCCACTGTCGGCACTGGCACAAAGCAGCGCATTGGCTATATTGGTGTTGGCGAGACTGAGGTTGTTAAGTTCAGGCTTGCTTCTGATACTTCTACTGAGGTTAAGGTTTACAGTGTTCCTGTTTCCTTGTCGTATCAGGATGAGCGCAACACCCAGTTTTCTGATACTGCCAAGATTAGCTTGGTTGTGAATGCTTTGCCTGAATTAAGCTTAACTGTTGATTCAACAAAGTTTGAAAGTAAGAAAGTTCCTGGCACTGTTTCGTTGAAGGTTGTGAACAAGGGTGTTGTGAACTTGAAGTATATGACTGTGAAGCTTGTGCAGATGCCTGATTATGAGGTTTTGAGCACTTCCAATGAGGCGTATGTTGGCAACTTGGATAGTGATGATTTTGAGACTG
>DATDPK010000003.1:0-22961 GCA_035292785.1 Candidatus Nanoarchaeia archaeon | reverse complement strand
AGTTGATGCAATTCTCTCGTTGATTCAAAGCCCGGTTGCAACAGGCGACAGCGGCTATCCAGACTTCAGCGCGAACTAAATATTTATAAAGCAGATAGATAGAATAGTTCTAAAATGAGGTGCAGACTAATACTACTACTTTCTGTAATAGCTCTACTTATTCTAACATCCTGCGGTGAATGCAAAGTTGATGCAGACTGCCCGGCAAAACAGGCGCACACAGCAAAATGCCTTGACAAGGAATGCAAATACGCGCCAATACCAGGACAGTGCGGCAATGGGCTTTGTGATGCAAATGAAGACAAGTGCACCTGCCCTTCTGACTGCGGGCCTTGTGCTGGAGCAGTGCCGGGAAGCAAATATCTCACACAAGAATGCGTGCAGAACAAATGCCTCCAAGATGTTTCAGGCAGCAAGATACAGCCGGTAGCAATGTCAGCAGACATAAACAGCGCAGGAGACAAATTCAAAATTGATACATTGTATAATCAGCCATTTAACCTGAAAAAAGACACATTTGACGTCACAGTAACATTAGGAACGCAAGGACCGCAAAACAGCGACGAACTAATAGTATCAATGGAACTAACAGCGAGAACAAAAGAAGGAAGAACAATAACACTTGCAAGACAAGACGTCAATAGATACTTATGGAGCACTGGAAGCAGCTTCACACAGCAATTAATACTTGACTTCCCAACAGCAGAAATAGAAGGAGAGCTGACAGGATTAGTGCTCAAAGTAAGCTACGAATACAGCTTGATGCAGGCAGGCAAAAAAGCAAGAAGACAAGCACCATTCATCAACAATTATCGTGAAAAGTTCGTCTTTGTAAATCCAACAACAACATACCCCTGCCCGGCAAGCTGCGATGACAAAAACCCAGGAACAAGAGATACCTGCGGGCCGCAAACAAACTATTTCTGCATACACGAGCCGATACCAGGAACGTGCGGAAATGGAATATGCGACGGCAATGAGAACAAGTGCACCTGCCCATCTGACTGCGGACCGTGCTCAGGCAGCGCAGGAAACTTCATTGACTACACCTGCAAGAATAATGAATGCATAACAATGCTCAAAACAACAACTACAACAACTCCAAGCGACTTATTTGATGACAGGCTTCTCGGACCAGTACAACTGCAAAATCACTATAAATTCACAAATCCCTTTGACATAAAGACAGAAAACTTTGACTTTGTATTTTCTCTTTACAAAATAGACTCAGGAACATCAGGAATGATGATAGAGACCGTGAGACTTCTTGACGGCACACAACAAATAGCAGAACAACAAGTGAACCAGGAAGTTACAAAAGAAGGAACAACAGTAAAAGTAAAAATAACAGAAATAAGCCAGCCAGAAGAAGAACACACGCTGAGCCTTGGAGTCTGGTACAAATACAATCAGGACGGCACAGAAAAACGCGGAAATTACAAATACACAATAGGCAAAATAACGCTAATCAGCCCAGGATGAAATTTCACAAAAAAGGTCTGGAAATGTCGATAGGGCTAATTGTTGTACTGATTTTATCAGTGCTGATATTCTCACTTTCTCTATACATGGTGTTCAACTGGTTTGGCAAAGCAGAAGTCCTCAAAGCAGAAATTGACAAACAGACGCAGGAGCAAATCAAGGCAGTGCTTGCCTCGGGAAATACATTGGTAGCAATACCGATTCCAATACAGCAAGCAAAACGAGGGGGCTCTGTTAATTTTGGAATTGGAGTAAGAAATGTTGCGGAAGCAAGAGACTTCAGCGGAGCAATATCATTTTCAGGAGCATATACGCCTGACGGCCGTTCAATATCAGTAAATGAGGAATATTTGCCAAAAAACTGGCTTGGAAACTTCAACGTCATACAAACATTCAGCCTGAAAAAAAATGAACAGAAGCTGATTCCGATTTTGATTAAAGTTCACACAAACGTGGCAGAAGGAGTGGCAACACCAAAAGGAGATTATGTCTTCAACGTGTGCTTGTATCCAGCGCCATTAAAATCAGACGGCTCACCGCCGGCAGAATGCACAATCGGGCAATACCAGCACTCAGCAGACCTTTTCTACACAGGAAAAATATACCAGGTTACTGTCAGGGCTGTGTAATTCCAAGCATATGCTGTTTAATTCTTGCACCAAGATTTGTAATTTCCAATTTCTTTTTGCCCCTTTGAGAAATTTCCCATTCAATGCGGTGCAAATCCTCCAAACCGCTTTTAGCATCAGGATTGACCCTTATCTGCACATACTCTGGCATTGCCTTATCCAGAAGTTTAAGCGCATCAATGGGGCATTTGTAATACTTTGCGATAGAAGCTGCGTGATCCAACCCCCTCATAACGGCAATTTGTTCCTGCCCTGACTGCTGAGCCTGAAACGCAATGCTGTCCAAATAAAACTCTGCGTCAGCAGGGAGCCCAAAACTTTTCAGCAATCTTACAATATATCCTTCAACAGGGTTCATAAAAATAGCGTGCTTTGTCGGGTTATAAAAACCTTTTCTAACACATCCTGCCCTTGTGCACAACAGGGCGCTTTGCAAATTTCTTTCGCAGATAAAGCATATCAGAAGAAGCTTTCATAACAGTTCCTTCATCTTTTGTAACGTTTCTTAATTGAAGAAGACGCCTGATAACTGTGGCATAACTGTCTCTCTTGACAAGCTTTTCCAGAATTGCGCGCCTTTTTGACTGAGGCAAAGACTTGCTCCAGCCGCCAAGACCGCCTTCCTTGAACTTGGCCCACTTGCGGACGTATTTTTTGGCCATATTATCGTATATAATCGAAAGATTTATAAATTAAGTTTGTCACTGTGTAGTTATGACAGAAAGACCTGTGGCAGAATCTCCGCTTGATAAAAAATTAATCGCCTATCTAGATGAGCATCCGGACGACATTCAACCAAGAGACCTGAATAATTTTCGCTTTAATCTACCTGGTGGGATGATGCGTGTTTCAGTTAAGCATCTTGAGGCCTTTGGTGGCGTTGATACGAGGACATTGCGTGAAAAAAGCGTGGCAGAGAACAATCCACACATTGGATACTACAGTAACAAACGACTCGAACAGACATATGCTCAATTCTATGCTTCCATTGATTCTGCGCTAGAAGAATTAAACATTGACCCAGAGCAAATTGCGCGCATTAATGGTCGAGCAACAAGCCCAATTAATGAGCCTGCTTTAAAAGCCAGGGGAATTGATGTGTCTTTTTTTAAGTCAACTCGCCGCGGACGAATAGCTCGTGTTCTCAACAGAGTTTCCATTCCAGTGTATCAATACTTGCGCAAGCAAGGTTACGGGCACTTCGACTTAGTTTAGACCACGAACCAAATCAGTCAAAGCTTTCTCAGGGTTTTGAGCATTAGTAACGCCAGAAGCAACCAAAATACCTTTTGCGCCTAATTTCACAGATTTTCTTACATCATCTTTTGATTTTATTCCTGCACCGCATAAAACAGGAATGTGCTTAATCTGCCTTGTTGACTGGGTAATAACTTCAGGTTTTGCTTTTGATACAGAAATATCTCCGCCAATCAGCTCTGGAGGCTCGATTGCAATAATGTCAGGATTAAACTCTGCTATTCTTACGGCAGTTGAAGGCGTATTAGCGCAAACAACAGAAAGCATACCAAGAGAGCGCAAACGCTCGATTGTAGACTTTATAGCATTCATAGGAAGCTGATGCTCAGAGTGATTCACCAAACTTCCAATTGCGCCTGCCTGTTGGACGCTCTCAGGTAAAATCCAGCCGGTCTTTGCGCCAAATTCAATGGCATCAACGTGCTGGGCAAGAACAGGAATTTTTACATTCGCGGCAACAGCAAAAATGTCTGAAGGCTGGACAGCAACTGCAATGTTTGCCTTTAATCTTTTTGCAACCTTTTCACAAATTTTAGCTAATTTAACAGCATTTACTCCTGTAGAAGTCTTGTAAGCCTTGAAATTAATAATCGCGAGCATTTACAACGACTGAAGCGCCCTTGTCAGCTTGCTCTTCAACTGCTCCTCTGACTGAAAGCCGACAACACGCTCCACCTCTTCACCATTATTGTAAATAATAATGCAAGGAATTCCCAAAATGCCCTGCTGTTGTGCAAGGTCTTGGTTTTCGTCAACATTAACCTTAGCAAACTTTACATTATTTATTTCGCCTGACAACTTTTCAAAAACAGGCGCAATCATCTTGCAAGGACCGCACCACGGAGCCCAATAATCAACCACAACAGGCTTATCGCTGTTCAAAACCTCGTTGCTGAAATTTCCCTCACTTACTTCCATTCTTAACACCCATATGATGAGTTTCAACTTCCTTGTTCACAGGCACTTTTTTAGCAGGCTTAATCAAATATTTCTTAGTATTCTTGTCCAAGTCCACAAAGTCATCAGCCGCTTCAACAGATTTTGCACTTGCACTCTTGCCAAACGCAACAACCTCAACACGGCAGCCCAAAGCGCGCTTTAAATGCTCAATAAGAGGAACAAAATCACCATCTCCGCTCACCAAAACAATGGTGTCAAGCCTTGGAGCAAGCTCAATGCAGTCCATAGCAATTCCAATATCCCAGTCGCCTTTTTTTGCACCGCCGTAAAATATCTGTAAATCCTTGGCGCGAACTTCAAAACCAATGTGGCTGAGAGCATCAAAGAACTTTTCCTTGTTGATGTCTTCTGTTCTTATAACATAAGCCAAGGCACGGATTAAAGTTCGATCCTTGACGGCCTCCTGCAAAATCGCCTTGAAATTAACGTGGGCATTGTAAACAAAACGGGCAGAATAATACAAATTCTGAACGTCAACAAAAACTCCAACTCTCTGCGCTTTATGTGTTTCAGTCATACTCTCAACCTCTCCTCAAATCCGCAGGCACTGCACACAATCCTGTTGGTTGCCGGGTCAAAAGCCAATGAAAGCTTTTTGCACTTCGGGCAACGCTGTGTGACGCCTGGCGGAATAACCTCTTTAGGCAAAGCCATAACAATTATTTGGCGGTTGCATATAAAAAAGTATCGAATGAATCAGTATAGCAAATGATATACTGGAGTATAGATATGTTTATATATGTTCAATATAGCAATATTACAGAGTGATGCAAAAGTGAGTGATGGTATAAAGAAGGTATTGGTAGTTGACGACGAACCAAATATTCGTGAACTTGCAGAAATCGCGCTTGGACGAAGAGGGTATGATGTTGTTACGGTTCCAAGTGCAGAAGAAGCAGTAAGATATCTTTCTGAAATAAATGGTGTACACGTTTTACTAACAGACCTAAGGCTGCCTGGAATGAGCGGGCTTGAATTGATTGCATTCATGCAACAGAACAGACCTGAAGTGCCGATTATTGCAATGAGCGGCCACCACAGAGAAGAAATTCCTGGAACAGTAGGACAAGTGAACAAGCCTTTTGATATTCACGATCTGGTAGGACAAGTGCGCCTGGCAGAAAAATACGCTCCTTTTTACGAGCACGCTTAACGGAACATTTAAAACCTGAAACACTGCATTTATTCTCGTGAAAACAAGCTTTTACCCAACAGACATAAACTATGTTGTAAAGGACGGCAAGCCAATCATACAGCTATACGGCCGGACAACAGACGGCAAACAGATTTGCATTCTGGATGAAAACTTTGAGCCATACTTCTACGCGATTGGAGATGTTGACAAAAAAGAGATTGAAAAAATAAAACAAGATGATTATCATGTTGTCCGCGTAGAAAAAGTCAAGAAGAATTTGAACGAGCACGAAATAGAGGCACTAAAAATATTCTTGAACGTGCCAAAAGGAGTGCCGGTAATAAAAGACATAGTAAGAGAACTGCCGAACGTAGATGGAGTCTACGAATATGATATACTTTACACACGCAGATATCTCCTTGACAAGGGAATAATTCCACTTACGCTAACGGAAGTTGAGGGCAAGGAAGTGCCGGCAGAATCAAAAGTACCCTGCATAAAAGCAGAAAAAATACGCAAAAAAGACGATGAAGCATTCACATCACCAAAAATACTTGCGCTTGACATTGAAACATACAATCCGGACAACAGGATGGATACAAAAAAGAATCCCATACTGATGATTGGGCTGCACGGCAAAGATTTCTCAAGAGTAATAACTTGGAAGAAATTTCCATCAAAAGAAAAATACATTGAATTTGTTGCGTCAGAAGCAGATATGCTCCAAAGATTTGTGGAACTTGTTACACAATATGGGCCGGATATGATTGTCGGATACTTCACAGACGGATTTGACTTTCCGTACATATTCGACAGGGCGAAAGTAAACAAAGTAAAACTGGATTTAGGGCTTGACTACAGCGCTCTTGAAATCAAAGGAAAAACGCAATCAGAAGCAAGAATAACAGGAATAGCGCACATAGACATTTTCAAATTCATACGAAAAGTCATTGCAAGGTCGATGAAAACAAGTACATATGGACTTGATGAAGTATCAAAAGAACTGCTCGGCACACAAAAACACAAAGTAGACATGGAAAAATTCTTCAAAGTTTGGGATGACGGAGGAAAAGAACTGGAAGAATACTGCAAATACAACCTGCAAGACTGCAAACTCACTTACGACTTAACAGAAAAAGTACTGCCAAACCTGATAGAATTTGTCAGAATAATAAGACTGCCACCATACGACATAAACAGGATGACTTTCTCCACATTTGTTGAATGGTATCTGATAAACCAAGCAAGCGAAAGAAATGAAATAATTCTCAACAGGCCAAACAGAAGAGATGAAATGAGCAGGATGACAGACAGGATAAAAGGCGCATTTGTATATGAGCCAAAACCAGGATTCTACCAGAAAATAATAGTTTTCGACTACAGAAGCCTGTACCCGAGCATAATTGCATCACACAACATCAGCAAAGGAACACTAAACTGCGACTGCTGCAAAAACTCGCCAAAAATAGAAACAGAAAGAGGAACATTCTGGTACTGCACAAAAAGAAAAGGATTATTCAGCACAGTGATTTCGGATTTGATATTAAGAAGGGCGGAGATAAAGAAACAACTGAAAACAAGCAAGGATTCATTACTTGCCGCAAGGTCAGAAGCGCTGAAAGTTCTGGCAAACAGCTTCTACGGCTATATGGGCTTTGCACCAGCAAGATGGTACTGCATAGAATGCGCAGAAAGCACAACAGCCTGGGCAAGACACTACATACACAAAGCAATAGAAACAGCACAGCAAACAGGATTTAATGTTCTTTATTCAGACACGGACAGCGTGTTCTTGCTGTTAGAAAAAAAGACAAAAGAAGACGCGCTTGCATTAATGGAAAATATAAACAAGGATTTGCCAGGACTGATGGAACTTGATTACGAAGGATTCTACCCAGCAGGAATATTTGTCTCGCTAAAAGCAGGCGAGTCCGGAGCAAAGAAAAAATATGCGCTGCTGGACGAAAAAAACAACATGAAAATCAAAGGATTTGAATCAGTGAGGAGGAATTTAAGCTTTATCGCGAAGGATGTGCAACAGGAAGTTTTGAGCATAATATTGCGCGAACACGACGCAAAAAAAGCCAAGAGCTATGTAAAGCAAGTAGTTGAAGACATGCGCAAAAATAAAATTCCATTGGAGAAAGTCGTGATTCATACCGCGCTGTCAAAAGGGACAGGAGCTTATGCATCAGTAGGACCGCACGTTGCCGCAGCGCAAAGAATGGAAGCAAAAGGAAAAACAGTAGGAGCAGGAACAATAGTCAAATATGTTGTAGTAAAAGGAAAAGGAAAAGTAATACGCGACAAAGTAAAACTGCCTGAAGAAACAACACAAGAAGAATACGACGGCGAATATTACGTGCAAAACCAGATAATTCCAGGAGTAGAAAGAATATTTGCAGTACTGGGAATAAGCGTTGATGATTTGGTAAGTTCTACGAAGCAAAGTTCGCTGGCAGGGTTTTGATGCCAAAAGTTTAAAATTTATATAAAATTTCAGGACTAAATATAAAACGCCAAACTTCTTAGTAATCTAAATCTGTATCTAAAAAGAGGACTTAGCAAACTGGAGGTAGCCACTAATGGAACCGATAAGATACTTTGACACTGTTGAATTGATAGAACCAAAATGTCCAGGATGCAAGCATATTGTGCATTACGAGCGCGACACAAGATTTGATGACGAAAGGCAAATTCTAACCTGCTTATTCTGCGGGTGCGCCCTGTAAACCCTGCAATGCAAGCTCAACATCTGCGGCAAAAGCAGCGGCAGACTGATGACGATTGTCTGGATTTTTTTCCAGCGCTTTCAAACAAATATTCTCAATTGGCGCAGGAACATCCTGCCTATACGCTTTAATCGGAGCAGGCGGCTCGGATAAAATTTTTGAAATAGTATCTCTCTCACCAGCGCCTTCAAATGCATTGAGGCCGGTCAGCGATTGATATAAAGTGGCGCCCAATGAAAAAATGTCTGAGCGCGCAGAAGGACTATTTCCTTTGAATATTTCAGGCGCCACATAATGAAGAGTCCCAACAATAGTGTTGCCGTCATATGTAGGAAGACCCAAGTCACTGCGGTAAGCCTGCCCAAAATCAAACAGTTTTGTGCGCTGCCCAACAAGAACGTTCTTGGGCTTAACATCACAATGAATGACCTGTTTGCCATGGATGTGAGCAAGAGCCAAAGCAACATCCCGCGCAGTTTCAAGAGCTGTTTTCACGGCAAGCTTCTTTCCATTAACCAAATCTTCAAGATTCTTGCCTTCAACAAACTCCATTGAAAGAAACCTCAAGCCATTCTCCTCTCCGGCCCCATAAACTGCCACGATGTTAGGATGCTCTCCAATAATTTTTCCAATCTCTGCCTCCCACTTAATCGTATCATGCGTGACAACAGGCGCATCAGAACGCAGAATTTTCAATCCAAGCATAGAACCTGTTTCGGTGTCACGGGCGTGGTAAACATATGAGAACCCTCCTGAGCCGAGATGAGAGGTTATTTCATATTTTCCAACCCGCGTGCCATTTGCCAATGGCGGAGGCCTTTCAAATTCCTTGAATAGTTCGTCCATATTTTGAAAAATTTAAATTGTCATATATAAAATCGACCACAAGCTTTAAAAAGGGCTCACTACTCCGACGAATATATGGGAATATACAAATATCTGTCTGATGCATGGACTTCTCCGCGCGAAGTTTTCAAGAAATACCTAGTTCAATGGAGAAGAGATCCGGTAACATTAAGGCTAGAGCACCCAACAAGAGTGGACAAAGCAAGAGCCTTGGGCTACCACGCAAAACAGGGAATATTTGTAGTCCGGCAAAGAGTGTCAAGAGGAGGACACATCAGGCCAGACTGGTCAGGCGGAAGACACTCGCACAATATGGGAATCACGCTGAACTTGAGAAAAAATTACCAACACATCGCTGAAGAGCGAGCAAACAAGGTATATCCAAACTGTGAAGTTCTAAACTCTTACTATGTGGGTGAAGACGGAAAATTTTATTGGTATGAAGTAATTATGGCAGACCCGGCAAATCCTTCAGTCCTTGCGGACAAAAGAACAGCCTGGCTTGGACAGCCTCAGCACAAGAACAGGGTAAATCGAGGATTGACCAGCGCAGGAAAAAGAACCAGAGGATTGCTGCACAAGGGCATTGGTTCAGAAAAAGCAAGACCGTCACGACGCGCACATTCACGCAGACTTTAAACGAGGTGGTTTAAATGCCAGCCAAGAAAAAGGCAAAAACCGAAAAAGCAGAAGAGCACCCTGTAGAAGAACACGAAGTTGAAGAACCAGAAAAGACAGAGGAAGTTGTAGAGCCTGTTGTCGATGAGGATTTCGTAGCCGATACTGATTACGAAGAAGACATAGAATCAGACGGCGAAAGCCAGGAAGAAACAGAAGGGGAAGGCGCGTTCTCAGACGACGAATTTTAATTTTTTATTACTATATTATAGACGATCTGGCAGATTTACGCAACTGCTTTTGGAAAAATCACCACTGCTGAGTGCTAATTAATAGAAACCTTTATATATTGGTGCTAATACTATAGTCCTCTGGGGGTATACATGGGACTTAAGTCAACAGTCAGAAGGTTTTTAGCGCCAGTTACTGTAGCAGGAGCTTCTTTACTACCAAATGCAGGCTGCAGAACAGCTTACGAGCCGGCAACAACCCAGCAAATAAAACTAAATGATGACCTTGTTGATTATGAATTGGGAGCATCGCTTTCTGATGTTGTGGACAACCAATTCAAAGAACTCTCCGGAAAAACAATTGATTTCAAAAAAGTACGTGCACTTACCAACCGCCCAGAAATTCCGCAAGCATGGCAGGACCTGCTTTTGCAGCCAATAAGAGAAGAAAACAGCCAAAAGAAACCATTTGAAGACAAACTGCCGGAAGTAGTTGAATTTTCAGCATATATGGCTGCTTTTGATGGAAAACTCACAGAAGCATTCAAGGAAAACAGGATAAGCAAAGAAGCTTATGATGCATTTGTTGAATTCAAAGGCCACATTTCTGACCTTGAAAAAGTCCTAAAAGGAATGGGAATACAAAGATACGTCCTCAGCATAGCACAGGACAACCTGAATTCAGACCTGCACGTATTCAACTTTGGAAGACTTGAAGGAGCAAACGCAGACTATCGTGCACAGGTTGGAGAAATAATCAGAGACTTTGACAAATCAGCCAGAGACCTCACATTCGAGGAACAGCAACTGCTTGAACAGGCATTTGCTGCAGGCACACTCGACGATGACTTGGTGCAGGGCTACAAAGCAATGGCTGCATTCAACAAAGACGGAATGCAGGCAGTCAGACAAGCAATCGTAATGGCAAGATCACTATCATGTATTGAAGCCCAATACGCAGTAAGACACCAGCTTCACACATTTGCAAACGACATACTCAAATGCCAGACAGGCATAGACGAACAAAAACAAGGCAGAGTTGTTCTTGACGCAGTTCTAAACAAACTGAAAATAGGAGACATTGCAAGAAAAGACAGCCAATTGAGCGACCGCTTTACACCAGAAACACCATTAAGAAAAGCATATGAACAGTTGCTTGCAGAAGTTCAGGATGCTGCATCAGCGCCAGCCTGGCACACAAGAGATGACATAGCACAAGGACCAGGATATTTGTTGATGAACATGCTTGCACAAACATATTCAGCAGGATTTTTGAAAACACCAAACACAGAAGGACAGCATCTATTTGTCGCTGCAAGAGGAGCAATACTTGAAGACATTGTAACCGCAGCACAGGACTCTTCACTTGAAGGAAGCGTAAACGGCTGGAAAATACTGGCAAACGTAATACTGCCATTATACGGCGCATTTAATGCAACAGCAAACGCAGACTGGGCATTGAGAAGCAACTGGTATGACGTGGAAACAGAAGATGGAAGATTAGCACTCATAAAATCAATCAGGGCAGGCGCATCACGTGAAAACGGCTTTGAAAACTATCCTTGGGTTGTTGGAGACAACACTCCAGCAAGAATACACTTTTACACAGGCACAGCAGCAACACTTGTGCAAATCGGCGGAGCAGTTGCAGGCATTGCATATGCGGCAACAATAGAGCCAACAAGCAGAACTACGACAACACCAGCGCCAACAGGCGGAGCGCCACTTGGAGGCGGCGGAAACACCGGACCTCAAACGGGCTAAAATGAAAAAATTACTATTATTTGCAATTGCATTGTTAATGATTCCAGTAGCTTATGCTGCAGCAGATGTCACTTACACATTTGACCAAAACAATGTAAGCTCATTGGTGTTCAACTGTTTGGATACAAATTGCGACTCAGTAGGAGCATTCTCAGGAAGCATAATCAAGGGGCCAAATGCAACAGATGGCAAAGTAACATTCAGATATCCTGACACGCTTGCAACAGCGTACGGATATGTAGAATATTTCTACTCAAAAGGATACAGGCCATTAATCGGAAAACACAACTGGCACACATACGGACAGACAGGAATAGCGACAACAAGTGAATCAAACACGTTCACAAAAATGCCGAACACCTGCCGTGCGACAGTATCACAATTAAGCTTTGTCAACCAAGTTGAGCCAAACAAGCCATTGATTGTACAGACAAACGCAAAACTTGACTCTTCAACATCAAGCGCATTCCAGCTCATACAAACAGGATTTGTGCCACCGCAGTTCAAGCAGGAATACTACGGCGCAGACACTGTTGTAAAAATGGAGATTTTGAACGGAAGCACGCCAATTCACACACAACAGCAGAACTTCACAGCAGCAAACGGAAACTCAATATTTGCAGGCTCAACAGTTCCAGTATCATTCTCATACATACCGCAGGCAGAAGGAAACTTCACAGTCAAGGTAACATCAACAGTAATCGATGACCAATGTGCATCAAAAGAAGACCAATCTGCACAAGGAACATTCGCAGTATTAACAGCAAGCCCAACAGGACAATTCTACAGCATAGTAAACGGAGTAACTGTAGACAAAATGTATCCAAAAGCAGGAGAAACTGTAACAGTCTCATTCAACAAGATAACAAACCACGTGTTCTCAAATGGAACAACAACTGCAGTACAGTCAGACTTTGACTACCTTGTAACACTTGGCTCAACAACAGTATTCAGCAAAACAATCAAAAACGTGTTTGCAAACCCAGACACAACAACACCAGTAACATACTCATTCACATTCACTCCAACAACAGCAGGAGTGCACACAATCAAAGTCAAAGTGTACGCAAACTCAGTATTGCCGACAAGCAAGCCAGAAATCAAGGCAGAACAAACAATACAACTTGAAGTAAAGCCGGCAACACAATCATATAAACTCGCATTTAATGTTTTGAATGGCTTGAACGGAACAAAAATACAGGGAGCAAACGTCACAATTACAGGAATTGGAACACAATTCACAGACGCAAACGGAACAACTGTATTCTTCGGAGTGCCAGAAGGAGTCTGGCTGTACAAAGCAACAGCAAACGGATTCAGCTCAGCAAGCAACAATGTGAATGTAAAAACAGACCTGACACAATCAATCATACTGCACACAACAATTAATGGAACAGCAACAAACACAGTGCCAATATTGAATTTGCCACCAACATTATCATTTGTAACAGGAACAAACGGCACATTAAACCTGAATGACTATGCCCACGACGACCAAGACGCAGACACTTCATTAATATGGACTGTAACAGGAAACACAAGCATGCAGGTAAGCATAGCACAAGGAATTGCAACATTCATACCAACAACAGGATTCTCAGGCACAAACACAATCACATTCACAGTAAATGACACAGGTAATTTAACAGCAACAGACACAATGACAGTGACTGTTACTAGTTCAAACAACGCACCAACATTCAGCGTATTCCCAACAATAACAACAATAGAAGACAGCGCGGTAATAAGAGCAATCAATCTGAATACATTCACAACAGACCTTGACACACCAGCAAACCAATTAGTTTATGCAATTAATGCAACATCAAATTCAAGCTTGTTCACGGCACAAATAGATGACGGCAAATACTTGAGCATCGTACCAAGACCAAACGCATTCGGAACAGGCACAGTAACAGTATCTGTTACAGACGGAAGTTCAACAGCACTTGGCGTTGCTACAGTAACAATAACACCAGTGAATGATGCGCCAGTTGTAATCAGCATACCAACAATACCACCATTCAACGAAAGCACAAACTTCACATTCAACCTAAGCCAGGTATTCCTTGATGTAGACGGCGATAATTTGACATTCGGAGTAACTCCAACACAAAACGTCACTTTCATGATTAATACAACTGCGCCAACAATGACAATAATTCCACAATTCAATGTCTTTGGCACAAGAACATTCAATGTCACAGCAACAGACCCAAGCGGATTAAGAGCAATCGCAACATTCACAATACAGCTGAACTTTGTTGACGACAAACCATACTTCAATATGGTAATACCGAACATTACAACATTTGAAGAGATAAATAATTCGCTTGACTTGACTCCGTTTGAAAACGACCCAGAAGACGGCCCAGACGCAAACAACAACCAATTAACCTGGAAAATGCAGTTTGCAAACCAGAGCAATTTGACGCCTGTTACATCATTGAGCCATCCAATATTTGACGCAACAATAACAACAGCAACAGACTTCTTGTTAATTGCACCAAAAGTCAATCAAAGCGGAAGCGTAGACATAACATTGTACTTGTTTGACTCTGCAGGAAACAACCAAAGCCAGAACATCACAATAACAGTAATCAACTTGAATGACGCACCAGTATTCACAAACCTGGCAAACCAGACAGCAAATGTTGGCAGCGTGTTCTATTACGACATCAACGCAACAGATTCAGACCAGACAAATGATACTTTGACATTCTCGACAAACAGCACATTGTTCACAATAAATTCAGCAACAGGAGAAATAAACTTCACGCCAACAAACATTGGCGTATTCCCAACATTAGTAACGGTATGTGACAATAGTTCTGCCTGTACAAACGGCACGTTCACACTAACAATAACAGATATCTCAGCACCAACATTCAGCGGAGAAATAACGCCTCCAAACCCAAGCACATATGCGCCAGGAGCAAACTACACATTCAGCATCAACTGGACAGACAATGTAAACGTAACAAATGCAACATTCCAGTTTAATGGCGTCAATATTACAAATGTCTCACAATCAGGAAGCCAATACACGGCATCAGTGAGCGACTTGGCAGCAGGCAACTACACATACAAATGGTACGCAACAGACAGCTCAGGTAATATGAACATGACAAATGCAAGCGTGTTCACAGTGAATAAAGCACAGAGCTCAATGAGTTTGCTATTGGACGGCTCAGCAAGCAATACAAGCGTAGCACAAGGAGCAACAGTCAACATATTCGCAAACATAACAAACACGACAAGTACAATAACAATAACTGAAAATGGCAACCAGATTTCAACAGGAACATCGCCATTATCAATCAACAAAACATACAACACCGCAGGCGGATTCAACATAACTGCAACATTTACAGGCAACCAGAACTACACTGGAAGCAATGCAACACTTGTAATTGCTGTAAATGATACAACTGCGCCACAATTTGGAACACTTACATCAAGCCCAACATCACCAGCAGCATTCGGCTCAACATACAGGTTCACAGCAATCGTGACAGACAATGTTGGCGTTAATGCCGTAACATTTGAATTCGACGGCACAAACACAACAGCAACACAAGTAGGCACAACCAGTGTATATGAAGTAAACATCAGCTCACTATCAGCAGGCAACCACACATTCAGATGGTTTGCAAACGACGTAGCAGGCAATACAAACAGCACAACAGCTGCAAACTACACAGTTCTGCAAGGAACACCAACAATTACACTAACACTTAACGGAATATCTGGAAACACGAGCGTACAAGTAGGAAGCAACATAACAATAGATGCAAACGTGACAAACCCAGCAGGCGGACAAGTAGAACTTTACGTCAATGGAACACTAGCACAAAACAGCACATCACCAGTAACATTCACAACAAGCTTTGCAAGCACAGGAACAGTACCTATAGTTGCAGTATTCCCGGGCAGTGTAAACTTCACAAACTCAAGCATAACAAGATTCCTCACAATAACACCAATAGTCACAGCAATGAACATACTGCCTCCAAACGGAACAGCTTTGAATTACAGCACATTCCTAATGACAGCTGACACGCCAGCAACAACAACCTGCGGATGGAACTTGAGCGACGTTGCACAATCAAGCATGGCAAACTTCAGCACAGCAAACGGCCTGAACCACACTGCAAACATAACAGGATACAGCTTGGGAACATTCAATGTATCAGTAGGATGCAACGGCCAGACAGCAGCAACAAACACAGACTTAGTCTACCTTTCACAAAACATACTTGACGGAAGCACACTTGTAGGAACAAACAACATCAACAACACAATAATGAGAAACAGCTTGATTAATGCAAGCACTCTTACAAATGTAACAGGAATAAACAACATATTGAACAATGTAACAGCAACACTGTCTGTAATCAACAATTCAGTATTGACAAACTGTGTAGTCACAAACAGCACAGTAAAGAACATAACAGCAACAAACTGCACATTCACAAACAGCTTTGTAGACCCAAGCGACCTTACAGGAAGCACAATAACAGGCAACAGCGTAATAATCGCAAGCAACGTCACATTCAGCAATGTTGACAACAGCACAATAATGAACAGCAATGTGCAGTTCAGCACAATAGCAAACAGCACAATAGACCTGTCAACAATCATGAACTCAACAATAGCAAACTCATACATCAACCAAAGCACGATAACAAACTCAAACGTGAACAACTCGACAATCACGAACAGCGTAATCAGCAATGCAACAATAACAGATGCAACAATATCAAACAACCAAATCTCAAGCGGAACAATCACAGTAGGCAACTTTACCTATAATGCAAGCTCAAGCGGAACAGCAAACCTTTCACAGGTAATACCAGTACCGCCAGTTGCAAGCTTTACGCCAGCATCAACAACAGTTGCGCCAAATGCAGTGATATCATTCACAAGCACAACAACTGATGCAAATGTAGGCGGACCATTAAACGACTCAGTCACAGTATTCTGGAACTTTGGAGACGGAACAAACAGCACAAACAGCACGCAAACAAAATCATACAATTCAACAGGAGTCTACACAGTAACATTGACTGCAATAGACTCATTTGGCTTTAGCGATACCGCAACAGGCACAATTAACGTACAAGTAACACCACCACCAGCACCAAGCTCAGGCGGAAGTGGAGGCGGTGGCGGAGGCGGCGGTGGAGGCGGAGGCGGTGGCGGAGGAGCTCCAAGAATAGCTCTAACAGACACACCTGTCATCAGGTCATTATTCGTAGGACAGCCATTGCAATTCACAATCGACGGCAAACTAATGCCAGTAAGCATACTATTGCGCAGGGCAACACAAACAGATGACACAACAGAATGGATAATCAACGGAATCATATACACAGTGACGAAAGACGAAACACAAACATTCGACCTTTCAAAAGACGGAATAACAGACCTGGCACTTACAGTAATTGAAATAGCGAGAACAGCAGCAACAATATCAGTGCAAAGGGCAGGAACAGTATCAACAGCAGTTCCTCCATTGCCGAGCTTTAATTTTGTTCCAAGAGAGCCAGCAGTTGAGAACCAGCCACCACAAGTAGTTGGCGAAGATGAAACAACTGTTGACGTAAACGCAGATGTCGGGCCAAGCATATTCAGCAAACTCGCAGAGAAATTACGCGGATTGTTCAGCGTGGAAATCAGCCCATCAAGCTCACTCGCAAAAATAGGAGTAGTCCTCTTTGTAGTCCTTGTAGGAGCAATAGCATACTCAATATTTGTTAGATGGGAGTAATTCTTATCTTTCTTTTCTTACAAACTTAGAATAATCAACTGCGCGGTCAGTTCTAACTCCTCTGCAGTCTTCCATAATAACAAGCTCAATTGCCTGTTCTTTCGGCTTATAAGCACGGTCAACATTATGCTTAGGAGCATTCTCTTTCCAGCCAAATGCTTTCTCTTCCTTAACTGCGTAGCGCGGAATCAGCGCCTTAACTCTATCGCCAGCGCGCACTGCAGAAAATCCATCAAATGTCAATGTTTCCACGGGAACATTTGAATCTTCAGCAGTCACTTTCAAAACAAGCTCTGAAGTGTAGCCAGCAGGCGAAGAATCATCTCCCCCTCCAATAACCCTTTGCATCAACGGCGGGTGGACACGAGTTGCATAAGATTGTGATATCACGCTATTAATAGTAAAACAAGCAGTCTGAACCAGCTCGTGCAATGGCTTGCTGCGGGCTTTTAAGTCAGCGTTATGCTGCTCTGCTTCTTTCTGTACCCTTTCGATACCTGCTGTCATTTCTTCTGCGGTAGGTACTCTCAGACCATCAAGCGGACTCTTTTCAGTCATACAATTGCTATATGTTTTTACCTTTATATGATTATTGGTGATAAAGAATAATCATTAGACCGGCATTTTTCCGAAATTAAGTCCTAATTTCAGGAAATAATACGGTTTAGACCGTAAACTATCCGGATTTTCATTGTAAACGCATATTAAGGAATAAAATAGAAAATAAAATGCGCCCGCGTCGCATAATCAGGTATTGCGGAGGACTCAAACCGAAGCAAAGAGCTGTCGGATAGACATCCTTTGACCAAGGCCGGTCTTCAGGGTTCAAATCCCTGCGCGGGCGGCTTTTATTAGGGTCGACTAACCCGGTAAGCCAAGAGTAATAGATCATTTGGTGATTATAAATTTTGTGAATTAAGCTTACCTTTCTTCAGCCCAGAAATCATCAACTTTCTCAGGAATTTTTTGACCGGCAAAAGCAGCCATTGAAGTGTACATTTGGGTATCTCTTTTTCTTCCTAATGCAGATGCAACAACTGCGCAGCGTGCGAAGTCCGACTGGCGCTCATAACCAGCCAATGCGCTTCTCGGAACTTTTGTATGTTCAATACCAAGCTCGCGGGCAAACAGAACTGCTTCAGCATAATTCCTGTTTTTGACAAGAATTTTCACTGCTTCTGCAGCGACAAGCATTGGTTTATTCAGATCAGGCATTTTCTTTGCAACTGCGATAGCCTCCCTAAGATAGCTAACAACATTGCTGTAAAGGGTATTTTGTACGGGATTTTTCAGGCAGTGCTCTGCTCCTGATAGAAAGAGTTGTGCTTTTTCATCAGGATTGTCAGCAAAACTGGCTGCTGAAGAATAGGATCCTGCTTTTATGTAAAACTCTTTAGCCCTGCGGCGTAAATCTTCCCTATTGGAAGCAAATCGTGACTCTAGGTAAGCAATATGTCCTGCAGACTCAAACTTGCCCAGCCTCTCATATTCATCCAAAAGCCGGTCAACAAATCCGAATCTTTTTGCAATGTCATAAGCATATGTGCGGTCAAGTGTAATCAGCATATGCTCTACGTATTCCCACGCTTTCTCCTTGTTAATTTTTTCAAATAGTTGCCTGTGAACAAAATCTACTACTTTTTGTCTTGCAGAGCTATCTTTTACCTCGCCTAAAGCACGTATTGCAGCAGACAACGACCTATCATACAAGCCGAATTCAGCAGATACTTCCATTTCTTCGATAGTATTGCCTTTGCCTGAAAGGATGCCAAGCAGTCTTTGCTGATATTTTTCTTTAAGTGCCAAACTCAATTTTGAAATTGAGCTTCTTGACCAATCAATAGTATGCTTGATGTTATATGGCTCAATTGTGTCTTTCTCAAGCCCATCAAGCCCGCGTTCAAGCGCAGAAACTCTAACTCCTTCAACCTCTGCTGGAGAAAATCCATACCTTGCTGCAGTCTCAGGTGCGCGGTGCCAACTTGATTTGAGCAAACCATCAATATGTGCGCTCTTAAGCTTTGCTTCAAGGTCCTCGCGCTTGTGGTCTCTCACAATACTCAAGCAAGATTCAAGCATATCAATGTCCTGAGACTGTTCGGTCAATTGGACTGCTCTTTCAGGGCTAATCTGCGCAGCAGCCCTCAACGCGTCACTCTTACGGTCGCACTCCAAAAGCAGGGCAACAACCTCCTCAAGCCTGCCAGCTGGATGCAGAACTTGCTCGATAAGCGCCATTTTAAGCTTATAGGGACTGTCAACACGATGTGATGGGCCAAAAATTTGATGCTCACTATACCAGTCAGGCTTTCCCATTGGGATTTTCTTAATCTCATCAATAACCCTTTCAAGAAGCCCATAAGCTTGTGCCAAACCGAAAGCAATTCTGAACTCTTTATGGTCAAACGCTTGCTTCATCGCACCTTCTACAACCTCTGCAGGCACTTCTGGCGGTGATTCAGAATTCAACTTGTGGCGCTTAGCAGTCTCATAAAGAAGCCAGAGCTTTGCCTCGTTGGTTTTCAATCTTTTAAACGAGTCTCCTTGCACGGGCTCAGCAACCGCTGTTTCCACAGGGTATTCGTCTGGAAATTCATCTTCTACCATAGAGAATTAATTAGACGATTTGTTATTTAAACATTGTTGGCTTTTGTAACATATATTGCGATTATAACTGCAACAACCTGTCCAATTAAGGCTGTAAAAAAGCAAACGCTTAAAAACCATTGCGCTTTTTTTATGATAATAAACAATGTTATGGGAGTGAAAAAATGAAAGGCAAAGTAAAATTTTTTAACAAGGATAAGAAATTCGGCTTCATCGCAGGCGAAGACGGAAAAGAATATTTCGTACACGAGACCGGACTTGAGGCAGGCGTTGAATTGAAAGAAAATGATGAAGTGACCTTTGAAGTTGAGCAAGGAGATAAAGGCCCGAAAGCAGCCAAAGTCTCGAAAGCAGCAGCAACGAAAGCCGCAGCATAATTTTTTAATATTTTTTTAAATTTCTGGAAATATGTGCACTTGTTAAAGCATTAGCATTCTGTCTAGTTCTTCAGCAGCGCTTTTCATCTCATCCATTGCACGCGCCATATCTCTTTGCAAGTCGTCAACAAGCAAGGAAAGCCTATCACCGCGCATAACATAGCGGTTGCCTTCGTGCACAACAATGCCTCTTTCCATCAAAGTGTTAAGATGATGGATAACAGTTGCCCTGCTAAGGCCCAAACGTTCTGCCAACTCGTCGCTTGTCAGGCCTCCGGCTGCCTTAATTGCCTTGATTAATTCAATAAAAATACGAAAACAAGACTTGTCACGGTCACGCTCGCCAAACAAGCCCAAAGAAGAGCCAAACCATTGCAGTTCCTCATTAACAGAAACCTGCTTAGGACGCCTTACGTTGACAATTGTTATACGGCGGACAAACATTGTCAACCCATATACGTAGGCACTTCAGGAGCTTCGCCAGCCTTTGACATAAACTCTTTCTGCTTCTTCTCAGCCTTAATCAATGACTTAGGCTTCTGAATCTTGCCAAACTCTTCCTCATACCTGTCAACAACAGTCTTCAAAACACCCAAAATAGTCTTTGCGTGCCAAGGTTCAACCATAATCACATTGTGCTTCATCTGGAAGCTTGGCTTCTTGCTCCTAGGATCAGTCCTTGGAGTAATGCACTTGAAGTCCATAGTCAACTGCGTTGGAGTAAAATTTACAGTGACTTCGTGCGCGAAAAATGGTTCTCCATCAACAATATTCAGGCTAATTTGTTCTTGAGTCATAAAACTCACCTCACCGGCTGGTAAGGGTGTTAAGTATTTAAATTTTGCTGTTTTTAACGAAAGATTTATATATAAGTTGGCTTTATAACCTACTTGGTTGACTTAAAGTCAACTGGTTTGGAAATGCAAATGGACAAGAAAGACAACAAAAAACTATCAGAAGTTGAACAGCTTAAACAAGAAATTGCAAAGAAAGATGCAACAATAGTAGACTACACAGACCACCTGAAAAGACTGCAGGCAGAATTTGAAAACTACTGCAAGAGAGTTGAAAAGGAACGCAAGGAAGTTGCAGGATTTGCATCAGAAAAATTGGTTGTAAAACTATTATTAGTAATAGACGACTTTGAAAGGGCGCTCGCGCAGCTGAAAAACGTGCCAGAAGAAACACGCAAAGGAATTGAAATGATATTCAAGAACTTGCACAAGATAATGGACGAAGAAAAGGTCGTGCCAATAAAAGCAGTGGGCGAGAAATTCGACCCATACAAACACGAAGTCCTAATGCAGGCAGAAAGCGACAAACCAGACGATATAATCCTGGAAGAATTACAAAAAGGATACACGATGAACGGAAAAGTCATCAGGTATTCAAAAATAAAAATCAGCAAACACGCCGAAAAGGCAGGGGGAAAATAAAATGGGAAAAGAAAAAATAATCGGAATTGACTTGGGAACATCAAACTCAGCAGCATCAGTATTGGAAGCTGGAAGGCCAAAGATAGTCCCATCAGCAGAAGGAGCATCATTGTACGGAAAAGCATTCCCGTCATTCGTGGCATTCACAAAAGACGGACAAGTTCTCGTCGGAGAACCGGCAAAAAGACAGGCGGTCTCAAACCCACAAGGAACAGTCTATGCAGCAAAAAGAAAGATGGGAACAAACTTCAAGTACAACATCTACGGCAAAGAATACACGCCACAACAGATTTCTGCGTTTATCTTACAAAAAATCAAGCACGACTCAGAAGCATTCCTTGGAGAGCCAATCAAGAAAGCAGTAATCACGGTTCCAGCATACTTTGATGACAACCAAAGACAAGCAACAAAAGACGCAGGAACAATAGCTGGATTGGAAGTTGTAAGAATAATCAACGAACCAACATCAGCAGCGCTATCTTACGGTCTTGACAAAGGCGAGAAAGAACAGAAAATTCTTGTATTTGACTTAGGAGGCGGAACACTCGACGTCACAATAATGGGATTAGGAGACGGAGTGTTTGAAGTTATATCAACGTCAGGAGACACACAACTTGGCGGAACAGATATGGACAATGCAATGATAAATTCTATCGTAAAGCAATTCCAGGAAGAACAAGGAATAAACTTGAACGAAGACGCTGTTGCAATGCAAAGAATCAGGGAAGCAGCAGAAAAAGCAAAAATAGAGCTAAGCACTGTAACAGAGACAGAGATTAATTTACCCTTTATTACAGCAACAAACGCAGGACCAAAACACCTGCAGATGAAGCTAACAAGAGCAAAATTAGACTCTCTTGTAGACCCAATAGTCAAAAGATGCAAGAAAAGCGTAGACCAAGCAGTAAATGACGCAAAACTAAGCCAAAAAGACATAGCAAGAGTAATACTCGTAGGCGGGCCAACAAGAATGCCAATAGTGCAAACTTACGTCAAAGAATGGTTCGGCTCAAAAGTAGAAAGGTCAATCGACCCAATGGAATGCGTTGCAATGGGAGCAGCAATCCAAGGCGGAGTACTGGCAGGAGAAGTCAAGGATATTCTATTGCTTGACG
>DATDPK010000002.1:0-3860 GCA_035292785.1 Candidatus Nanoarchaeia archaeon | reverse complement strand
CATTTTCTGCTTTACGTGGTCCAATTCTTCTTTTGGCACTGGTTCTGATTTTAGTTTTATCAGTTCAAGCCCTAATCCGTCAATCGAAGCGTTCAGTGCTTCAGGCCTTACGGTCATTACTATCTTTATGAAGCCTGTTGAGCGGACGCTTGGTATTGCTGTGAACAAGCTGTAGGCAAGCGCTCGCTTGTCTCGCAGTTCGTAAAACAATCTGCTTCCTGAGCCGAGTCCAAGAACTCCGCTCATTACGCGCAATGGAATAAAGTCAGGATAGACTGCAGGTGTTACAAGGTATCCTGTTTGTATGAAATATGATTCTGCAATAAAGTTCTCAGTGCTTTTGCGCGGTTCAAGGATTGGGTTTGCAAAAGGCACGGTTAACTCAGGAGAATCTTTTGCAGGAACATCTCCGAACAGATAGGCGAGCGCTTTTGCGGTCTTTTTCTCATCAATGTTGCCTGATATTGAGATTATTATTTCTCCAGGAACATACCAGTCTTGATAATGCTTAATCAAGTCTTCTCTTGTTATTCTTTCAACATCTGTTGCATAGCCGTCAGGCGGGTCCTGGTAAGGATGGCCTTGGTATAATGTTTTCATGAACAATTCTTCTGTAACAATCGGTGGCTGGTCTTTTTTGGAATTAAGTTCTCCCAATAAAAGGATTCTTTCTTTCTCAACTTCTTCTGGGCTGAAGTTTGAATTGAGCAATACGTCCTGCAATATCTCAAGTGCTGTGCTGAAGCTTTCGCTTGGGACTTGTATTGTCAGCTCGCTGAACTCGACGTAAGTTCTTGTGCCGATGCTTCCGCCTGCATTTTCCATTTCATTTGTTATGTCTTCGCGTGTTCTTTTTTCAGTTCCTGTGAGCAGCATTCTGTTTGCAAAGTTTGAAAGGCCGTGTAAATCTCCATCTGATGCAATGCTTCTTGCAACGAAGACATCTATTGCTACCATTCCTGTATCGTGGTTTTCTTTTAACAGCAAAGTCATTCCATTGGGTAAAACATATTTGCTTCCTGCATCTGTGTGTTCCTCGTAAACAAAGGAAGTTGTGCACGAAATTAGCAATAGCAAGAGTAGTGCTCTTTTCATTTTGGCTTCAACTCGTACATTGTGTAAGCTGTGAAATATTTGTTTACAACTCTTTGTATGTCTTCTTTTGTGACAGCGTCAATATTCTTCATATAATTGGAATAATCTTCAAGTGTGCCGTCAATCCAGGCTTGTCCTATCTCGTTTCCAACGTCAAAGACTTCTTCCTTGCTCTTGACACGCTGGGCCTTAATAAGGCGTTTCGCACGTGCCAGTTCTTCGTCGCTTACCTGCTCTGTTTTGAAGCGGTTTAATTGCACAAGCAATTCAGCAGTTGCTTGGTTTCTTTTTTCAGGGTCAACAACAATTATTGACTCGAACACTCCTAAGTCGTTCAGCGGTGCAAAAACGCTCAGTCCTCTTACAATCAAATTCTTTTGTTTTTTGACAATTTCCTGCAGGCGTGAGCTTTCAGCTTCTCCGAAAATCATGTTGAATACGCGCATTGCGTAAGCATCAGGGTCATTGGACTTGGGACCTAAAAATCCAACAGCAACATAGTTAAATCCAATATCGCGATATGAGCTGTTATAGACCGGCTCTGTGCGTGGAATTTCTTGTGGCAAATCAAGCGCTGGCAATGGTTTTGGCTGGAAGTTTGCAAATGCTTCATCTACTGTTCTTACAACTGTTTGCGCGTCAACATCTCCTGCAATTACTATGTTCATGTTGTTTGGTACATACCAGGTGTTGTAGAAGTTTATCAGCTCTTCACGGGTGACGTTCAGGATTGTTGACTTATAGCCGATAATTGGATTGCGGTAAGGGTGCTTGTCAATTAACGTCAGGCCGAACTCGTCATCAAGATGTCTTTCCGGCTGGTTGAAGCTCATTCTTTGTTCTTCAACAATGACTTGTAGTTCTTTGTTGATTTCAGTTTCGTCAAATGCAGGGTGCAGCAGCAAGTCTACCATATTTGGAAAGATTTCGTTAAATTTGTCAGAGGGCACTGTGACAAAGTACATTGTCCAGTCGTGGGCTGTCATTGCATTAAGTTCTCCGCCAAGCGTCTCAACTCTTTTGTGGAAGCTGCCTACGGGCTGTGTTGCTGTTCCCTTGAACCATATGTGCTCGAACACGTGTGCTATTCCCTGGTTTCCAGCTGGCTCATTTTTGGAGCCAGCGTGCACCCAGAATTGGATTGTGACAAGTGGCAGTGCGTGCATTTCTTTTACTGTTACAGTTAAGCCATTCGGCAGTTCTGTAATAAACGGCTGCTGTTCAACAGAAGTTAGCGGCATATCTACTTGTGACAGCGGGCTGCAGCCGATTAGCAGTAAAAATAATAGTAAGCGTTTCATCCTCTTTTTGCAAATATGCGCTTTCTGTATTATTTAAATGTTTTGAGACAAAGATTTTTAAAACATTAATAGCAAAGACAGGGTTACGGACCGGTAGTTTAGCGGTTATAACACCTCGTTTACACCGAGGGGGTCGGCAGTTCGAATCTGCCCCGGTCCACTTTAATTTTACAATGCTTCGCACTTGTTAGTTTACTAAAAAGGCAGATTCGAACGTCCACGCAAAGCAGAGCTTTGCGGGAGTTCCTCAAGCAAGCTTTCGGAACAATCTGCCCCGGTCCACTCAATAACATTTATATATGCTTAATAGTCAGTTCTAACTATGCAGGACCGCATTTTTTCATTGCTTGTTGAGGATAATGAGATTAGCTGGAAGGCCATTATTTTTGACCTTATCAGTTCTGAGCAGATGAATCCTTGGGATGTTGATGTTTCTCTTTTGACGCAGAAGTACATCGCGCGTTTGCATCAGTTGAAGGAGCGTGATTTGAAGGTTTCAGGCAAAGTTCTTCTCGCAGCCGCTATTTTGCTGCGCATCAAGAGCGTAAGGCTTGTTGGTGATGACTTGACTGATTTTGACCGCTTGATTGCAGGCGCTGATTTGACTCAGGAGCAGTTTTATGATGATTTGGAGCAGGAATTGGCTGCTGGCGAGCAGAAGGGTTTGCAGGAAGAGTATGATTTGTTGCCAAGGTTGCCTCAGGCAAGAAGGCGCAAGGTCAGCGTTTTAGACCTTGTTCGTGCTTTGGAAAAAGCTTTGGAGGTTAAACAGCGCCGTGTTTTGCAGTCTGTTCCTCCTCCTTTGCCTTTGCCTGCGAGAAAGTTTGACGTTACTGCTGCAATTTCAAGTTTGTTCCAGCGTATTCGTTCTTTATTCTCAGCGCACAAAACTTTGACGTTCAATCAATTGCTTCCTTCTGATTCAAAGCAGGATAAGGTTTACACGTTTATTCCTTTGTTGCACTTGGCTAATCATCAGAAGGTTGAGCTTGAGCAGGCAGAGCCTTTTGGCGATATTAAAATTACTGTTTTGGAGGGTGAGAAGAATGTTCAGCAAGGATGAAAAGGAGTATTTGAAATTTTTAATCAAGAAGGAGTTGGAGCAATTCAGGAAAGAAGAGAAGACTGTTGCTTCAGAGTCTGCTGTGAAGTTTTTGAAGGCAGAGCACGATTACGGCCACTTTTTGGAAAAATTGCTGGAGAAGTTGCAATGAAGGATGAAAAGCAGAAGGAAGTTCAGCAGAAGTATGTTGAATTGCAGATGGTTGACCGCCAGCTTAAGCAGATTCAGCAGCAAATTCAGGCTTTGGAGGCTCAGAGCGGTGAGCTTGGTTTGGTTCAGAATGCTTTGGATGATTTCAAGAGTGCAAAAGTTGGCAGTGATATGTTTGTCACGATGACTCCTGGCATTTTGGTCAAGGCAAAGCTCGAGAGCAATGATTTTGTCTTGCTGAATGTCGGCGC
>DATDPK010000001.1:0-9834 GCA_035292785.1 Candidatus Nanoarchaeia archaeon | reverse complement strand
GCAAGTTTGAATTCTGAAAGGTTTGCCTTGTTTCGCAGGGCTTTTACTAATGGCACTACGTCTGCTCCGGCAACTTCTGCAATTATTTCGTCTATATTGCTTGCTGCCTTTGTCTTTGGTTTGGGTGTTTTTTTGATGGCTTTAGCTTTTTTTGGCCGTGATTTCTTCAAAGGTCATCCCCCTCCTCTCTGCTTCTGTCTGGGATATTGCATAATGGTGTTCTGTCGGGTTTAAATCTGTCGGGTTTAAAAAATACCATGGTGTTCGTTTGAATCGTACTGCAATAAGCGGTCTTGCTCCTGCTTTTTTTGCAAATTCAACCAGTTCGTGCACTTCTCTTTTTTCAAGATATTGTGATTTTGATATTGTTGCTTTGCATTCTATTGCCAAATGTATTCCTTCATTGCTCGCCAGAACATCTGGTGATGGGTAGTTCATGCTTCCGCTGCCTGCAACTCTTAATGCAGTCCATTTTTGTGTTGCCCAAAACAAGTGTATTAGTTCTCTTTCTGCATTTGAACCTTTCTGCTTGTTTCCCATATTTTTTTCAGGTTTCTTGCGTATTATAAAAGTTTCCTTTTACAGCAAGATTTTTCCTTTCTATTTTTTAGAAACAACGCCTTTTTTTGCAAATATTTAAATAAAGAAGGATGATTTAAGCTCTTTGAGGTGGTTTAAGATGGTTCAACTCTCTAAAAGGCTTATTCCGTTGGCTGCAATGGAGCAAATCATAAAGCAGGCTGGTGCTGAGCGTGTTTCAGATAATGCCAAGGCTGCGCTTAAGGAAGTTTTGGAAGTTTATGCTACTGAGATAGCTCAGAACGCAGTAAAGTTCGCACTTCACGCAGGAAGAAAAACAGTCAAGGCTGGCGATATCAAGCTTGCTGCTAAATAATCATGGATTTATTCGCATGAAGTCGTGTGCGCAGATTACATCATCAAATGCGGTACGTGCATCTTCTTCTATTTCAAGCGTATTCTTGTAGCGCGCGCTGAAGTGTGTTAGAACTAATTTCTTCACTCCTGCTTTTGATGCTATTTGTGCTGCTTCAAGTGCTGTCAGGTGTCCGTGCTCAGCTGCTTTGTCTTTAAGCTTGCTTGCATAAGTGCTGTCAATTATGAGTAAATCTGCATTTGCCGCCAGTTTATAGCAATTTTCATTTAGCAGCGTATCTGTGATAAACACGATTTTTCTGCCTTTGATAACAGCAGTCGCATCTTCTACCGATACTTTTTTTCCTTTGTATTTTATGTCGTTTCCTCTCTGCAGTTCACCAAGCAGCGGTCCTTCTGGTATTCCCAGTTTTTTTACATAGTCTACTTTTATTCTTCTTCTGTCTTTTTCGATGAATGCAAACCCAACGCACGGCACCGGGTGTTTCATTGGCATGCTTTCCAGTTTGTAGTCTTCGTTTTCAAAGAAGATTCCTTCATGTACTTCGTTTATTTTGATGTTGAATTTTGTTTCGAATTCTATGCCCCCGAAGAGCGCCTGAAACGCTCTTTTGCTGCCTTGTGGCCCGTAAATCTCCACCGACTTGCTGAGCTCCATTGCTGCAATGGTGAGTAGCATTCCTGGTAGCCCAAGTATGTGGTCTCCGTGCCAGTGTGAGACGCAAATCTTTGTAACTTTAGACAGCGAGATTCCTGCTATTTTCATCTGTCTTTGTGTTCCTTCTCCGCAGTCGAATAGTATGCCGTCTGACTTGTACTGCATGAACATTGCGCTTGGATTTCTTTCCTTTGTAGGCATCATGCATGATGTGCCCAAAAACGTTATTTGCATGGTTTTGTTTTCCTTCTCCGTCTTTATAAAGATATTGCAAAGCTTTTTAAACATATTTAAGGACATTTTAATTATGCAGGAAATCACGGCTTTATACTCGAAGGATGCTGTCACGACTGAGAATAGCTTGGCTGCCCGCGAACTATACGAAAAGAGCAGGTACGGTTCTTTGTTGCCAGATGGCCGTGTTCAGCTTTCTCTTTTGGAATCTGTTTATTTGGCTGAGAAAAAACGCTTGTATGTGCTTGATGGAAGGAAAAAATCGTTGTCTTTTGAGGCATTATCAAAGCGCGCTGCTCGAAAGGAGCATGATTTCTGGGTTCGTTATGCTGTTTTCAGGGATTTTCGCAATCGTGGCTATGTTATCAAGACTGCTTTGAAGTTCGGCGCTGATTTTCGTATTTATGAGAGGGGTGTTAAGCCGGGCGAGGCTCACGCTAAGTGGGTTGTTTATCCTATTAAGGAGTCTGCCAAGCTTACTTGGCAGGATTTTGCTGCAAAAAACCGTGTTGCGCACAGCACCAAGAAGCGTTTGTTGATTGGTGTTGTTGATGATGAGGGCGATGTTAGTTATTGGGAAGTGCGCTGGCTCAGGCCATAACTTATTTATACGCCTTTCTTTTCGGTTTTCTAAATGGAGTATCGTGATAAGGTTTTGACACTGGCTAAGGCCAATCCTGTTCTTCCTACTCAGGTAGCTAAGGCTCTTTCCACTGATTCTATGCTTGCCGGCGCTATGCTTTCTGAAATGGTTGAAAAGGGCATTTTGAAAACATCCGCTCTGAAAGTTGGCGGCTCTCCATTGTATTTTCCTCCCGGTAACGAGGCTCATTTGCTGAACTTTAAGGAAAATCTTTCAGAAAAGGACCGCCGTACTGTTTCTTTGCTTGAAACTGAGAAAATTTTGCGTGAATCAGATCTCGATCCCCTGACGCGCGTTAGTTTGCGCCAGATTAAGGACTTTGCAGTTCCTTTGACTGTTTCATACGAAGGGAAGCAGGAGACTTTTTGGAAATGGTTTTTGTTGGGTGACAAGGAGACTGAGGAGTTTATTGGCAGGACGCTTTCTCCGGCAAAAGCGCCTGAAAAGAAAGAAGAAGCCGAAGTTCAGGAAACGCGCAAGGCTGAAGAGCGCAGGATTGAAGCGCCTGTTCAGCAAAAACTTGAAGTGCCTGAAGTGGTAAAGCCAATTTCTGCCTCAGGCGATTTCTGGAACCGTGTTCAGTCCTTTTTGGCATCAAATAATATTCGTCTTGTTGAGACTTCTGTTGTTAAAAAGAAAACCGAGTTTGACTTGCTTATCGAGCTTTCAAGCCCTGTTGGCCCGCTTATTTATTATTGCAAGGCGCGCAGTAAGAAGCGTCTTTCTGATGCTGATTTGAGTTCTGCGTATGTTCAGGGTCAGATTCGCAAGTTGCCTGTTATCTTGCTTACTGACGGCGAGCTTTCTAAGCAGGCGAAGGAGATTCAGGACCAGTTGAAAGGTCTCGCAATCAAGAAGGTGTGATATGGGTGTTAATTTTAAGGACATTCTTGTCCGCCATCCGATAAAGCTTGAACAATTTTCTGGAAAAATCTTGGTTGTTGATGGCTATAATATGTTATATCAATTTTTGAGCAGTATAAGATCGCGTGATGGCAGCTTGTTCACAGACCACCATGGCCACGTGACTTCTCACCTGATTGGCTTATTTTCGCGTGTTACTAATTTGATGCAGAAGGGGCTTAAGCTTGCTTTTGCTTTTGATGGTGAAGTTCCTAAATTAAAGCAGAAAGAGCTTACAAAGCGTGCTGAGTTGAAAAAAGAGGCTGCCAAGAAATACGAGGAAGCTCTTGCAGCAGAGGATGTTGGCAGCATGCAAAAGTACGCTGCACGCACTTCCAGGTTGACAAAAGATATGGTTGTGCAGGCTCAGGAATTGCTTTCAGGTCTCGGCCTTCCTTGGGTGCAAGCTCCAAGCGAGGGTGAAGCTCAGGCAGCTCATATTGCGCGCAAAGGCCACGCGTGGGCTGTTTCTTCTCAGGATTATGATAGCTTGTTGTATGGAACTCCTCGTCTTATTCAGAATCTTTCTATTGAGGGCAGGCGAAAACTTCCTGGCAAGCTTGCTTACACAACTGTTGAGCCCTTGCTTATTGATCTTGAGGAGAATTTGAAGCTTTTAGGTCTTTCTCGTGAAAAGCTTTTGTGGTTGGCTGTTCTTGTTGGAACTGATTATGCTCCTGGCGGTGTGAAGGGCATTGGTCCTAAGAAAGGTCTTGCTCTTGTAAAACAGCATTCTTCTGCTGAGTCCTTATTTAATTCTGTTAAGCCTGATTTTGACTGGCAGGCTGTTCTTGACGTGTTCAATAATATGCCTGCGACTGATGATTACAAGCTTTCCTGGTTTCCTGTTGACCGCAAAAAGGTTTACGATTTTCTTGTTAACCAGCACGATTTCAGCGCTGAGCGTGTTAACAAGTCGCTTGATGCGATTGCTCCTGCGAAGCATCAGAAAGGCCTCGGTGATTTTGTATGACTGCGCTTCGCGAGAAATTGCGTGGAAAGCTTACCAAGAAAGAATTAAGTTCATTGCGTGCGAGCTTTGACGTTGTCGGTGATATCGCATTGATCGAAATTCCTTTTGAGCTTAAGAAAAAGGAAAAGCTTGTCGGCAATGCATTATTGTCTTTGTTAAAAAACGTAAAAGTTGTCGCTGTTAAATCTTCTCCTCATCGTGGAATTTATCGCCGTCAAAAGTTAAAGGTTATTGCCGGCGAGAAGCGTCTCATTACTGTGCATAAGGAAAGTGGCATTCTTCTTAGGCTTGATGTTGAGAAGTGTTATTTTTCTCCCCGTCTTGTGACTGAGCGTTTGCGTATTGCTCGTCTTGTTAAAAACGGTGAGAGAGTTCTTGTTGCCGGCTCTGGCGTTGCGCCTTACCCGATAGTTATTGCAAAACATTCTCCTGTACGAGAGATTATCGGCGTAGAACTAAATCCTGTTGCCCACAAGTATGCTTGTGAGAATGTTCTTCTCAACAAGTTGTCCAATAAGGTTAAGCTTGTTAAGGGTGACATTCGCAAGGTTCGTCTTGGATTATTTGACCGCATTATTGTTGCAATCCCTCATAACGGCATCAAGCTTGTCCCTTCTATTCTGAAATTCGCCAAAAAAGGCGCATTTCTGCACGTCTATGACTTCGCTTCTGAGGAAAATCTTTCTGATGCAGGAGCGCGTTTGCGTTCTGCTTGTTCTTTAAAGAAAAAGAGTTGCAAAGTTTTGCGAATTGTTAGGGCTGGCCAGCACGCTGTTAGAAAATATCGTGTTTGTGTTGATGCAAGGCTTTAGCCGAACATTTTCAGGTAGTCGCCGCCTTCTCTTTCCACTTCTGCAGCGACTTTTTTTATTGCTTTGATGAAATCTTCTTCTTTTATTTTTGTTCTGTCTTCTCTTATTGCGAAATATCCTGCTTCTGTTGCTACTGCTTTTATTTCTGCTCCGCTGAACCCTTCCAGGTCCTTGATTATTTTTTCAGTGTTTATTTTGGTTAATTTCATGTTTCTGGTGTGTATTTTGAATATTTCTCTTCTTGCTTCTTCGTTTGGCAGTGGGACGTGTATTAGTCTGTCCAGTCTGCCTGGTCTTGTTATTGCCGGGTCAAGTATGTCTTTTCTGTTTGTGCATCCTATGATTTTTACGTTGGCAAGCGGGTTGAAACCGTCTATTTCTGCCAGCAATTGCATAAATGTTCTTTGAACCTCTCTTTCTCCGCTTGTGCCTATGTCCATTCTTACTGCTGCTATTGCGTCAAGTTCATCGATGAATACTATGCTTGGTGCTTTTTCTCTGGCTAATTGGAATATTTCTTTTACGAGTTTTGCTCCTTCTCCTATGAATTTTTGTACAAGCTCGCTTCCGACTATTTCAATGAATGTGCTTTTTGTGCTTGCAGCTACTGCTTTTGCCAGCAGGGTTTTTCCTGTGCCTGGTGGTCCGTAAAGCATAACTCCTTTTGGCGGTTCTATTCCGATTTTTTTGAACAGGTCTGGTTTTGTTAATGGGAGTTCGATTACTTCTTTTATTTCTCTTTCTTGGTCTTTTAGCCCGCCTACTTGTTCCCAGGTTATGCTTGGTTTTTCAATAATTACAAATTTGTCTGCGTCATATCTTCTTGTTTGTGATATTTTCTTGATTATCGTGAGGTTTTTCTGTTCTGCAAGTACGAAATCTCCTGCGTTTATTTCTGCGGTGTCCAGTTTGTCAACAAGAAATTCATTGCCGTTTGGCAGTCTGATGAGCGCTTTTCCATCTATTGTGTCTCTTACTTCGCACAATATGAGCGGCGTTCTCTTGAATTTTTCAAGTTCGCGTTCGAGATTTTCAACGCTTTCTCGTAAGAATCTGTTTTCTTCTTCAAGTCCGCTTACGTTTGTCGCATATCCGTATGCAACGCTTCCTTTGTCGTCAGCCATTACCCTATTTTTCTAGATTGGGGTATTTAAAGCTTGCGTAGAAAAGCTTTGAGTTTTTTGGTCGTCTTTGTCAGCACAACTGGCTTGTCTTTGGTGATTAGCACATCATCTTCAATTCTTATGCCGTATTTTCCTTTTTCATATAGCCCTGGCTCAATTGTTACAATCATTCCTTCTTTCAGCTTTAATGGCCTTGTTTGCACGTCGTGCACCTCTATTCCGAGTGAGTGTCCTATTCTGTGTATGAATTTTTCACCAAGCGCCTTATGTCCTTCCTCATCTATTTTGTCCAAAGTATTCCCAATGCTGCATTTTTTTACGCTTGCTTCCTGTACTTTCCTGACTTTTTCATATATTTCCCTCTGCTTGTCTGTCAAGCTTCCAACAAATATCGTGCGTGTTATGTCTGAGCAGTAATTTTTGTAAATTATTCCAAAATCTATCACAGTAAATCCTTTTAATTTTGCATTTTCAGGGATGTGATGAGGAATTGCCGCATTTCCTGCTGTTGCCACTATTGGCGGAAAGCTCTGTTCAAGCCCGTATTGGCTCATTTTAGTCTTTAGGAATGTTGCAGCGTCAATTTCAGTCCTGCATTTACCTATGTTGTCAAACAAGTCTTGCAATATCTCGTCAGTAATTGTACACGCTTTTGTTGTCCTTGCAATTTCTTCTTTTGTCTTGGCCATTCGCAGTTCTTTGCATTTTTGTTCAACACTTACCAGTTCCGCATTCCACATTGTTTTAACTGCTTCTGCTGTTTGATAAGAAATCGCGCCAGGTATTATTCCTATTTTCCGCGCAGGAAATCGTGAGCAGATGTTTTTTAAGAAATCTTTGTCAAGTTTGACAACTTCTATTGTTGATGTTTCTTTCATTCTTTCTGCTTCAAATCCAGGTACGAATAATGCCGGCTTCCCGTTTGCAGGTATGGCTAAGCACGCATTTTCCGGCTTTGTTCCTGAGAAGTATGTTATGTTTGCATCGTTGTTGAAGAACAGTGCAATGTCAATTTTTCCTTGCAAATATTTTTGTAATTCTGAAATTTTCATCGCGTTACTGTGAAGCTTTTTACTTTTTCAAGGAGTTTTTCCGCTTTTCCTTTTGTGAAGTGTTTTCTTACAGGGTCTATTAGTTTGTCCAAATACTCTGATGCAGAGTTTTTCAGGTCCATTGGGTGTACTTTTCCTTCTGAGTATGCTCTTTCAAGCTCAGAATAAGAGCCAACTTCAATATCTCCTCCAAATCTTGCAGGCCTTTTAATTTTCATTGTCTTGAATCTTTCAAAAATAATGTATTTGCAGTATTCAAGGACTGGATTTTCTGTTGTCTGTTTTTCAGGGCACCACGCTTTTCCCATCTTTCTCTGTATCTCGTCTCTTGAATCGTCCATGAATATGCTGCTGTCTGGGTTGCTTTTGCTCATTTTTAGCGCTATTGTGCGTTCCAGCACGTCTTTGTCTTGGCTCTGTGGCTGTAATAATCCCATCAGCATGTGGTGGTGTACTGCAACTGGCGGTTTACACCCTAATTTTGGCGCGATTTCTCTTGCCAGTATGTTGACTTTTCTTTGGTCCATTCCCAATTGGCATATGTCTGCTTCAAGCTGGAATATGTCTGCTGCCTGCATTGCCGGATAGAGAAGCATTGATACGTGCTGTATTTCTCCTTCTTTTCTTCCCATTATCTGCCCGCACCGCATCATTCTGCTTATTGTTGTGCTTCGTGCTACCCGCACTACTTTTTTCCAGTATTCCTGGTCTGCTACAAAGTCGCTGCAGTTGACGAATTTTACGTTGTCAAGGTTCATTCCGCTTGCTTTCCAGACTTCCACAAAATATTCTCCTGCGATCTGTATTTTTTCAAGGTCTCCGCCGAATTTGTTGTTCAGCCAGGCGTGCCAGTCTGCCACGAGCATTTTGAACGTGCATCCTGCTTCAGTCATCTTGTTGACGTTTATTGCCCTCATTAGTCCTTGTGCTATGTGTATTCGTCCGCTTGGCTCAAAGCCGTCATATGCTGTTGGTTTTTTCTTCTCAGAAAGCAGTTTTTTAAGCTCTTCTTCTGTGATTATTTCTTCGCCGACTTGTTTTATCAGCTCAAGTCTTTCCTCATTTTTCATGCATATTAATTTCTAATAGTTTCTTATAAATCTTTGCACTGGACACTTGCACGCAAACTATAAAAACAGCTGCACTACTTTTATTGCATGAAATTAATCCCTGTTACCGCTCTTAGCAGTTGGGTGCATTGCCCAATACAAGTCTACCAGTCTTATGTTCTTGGTATTGAGGCGCCTCCAAAGGATGTGATGATTCTTGGCCTTATCAAGCATAAGCTTCACGAGGTTATCTCTCAACAGGAAGAGCCTTTAATCATTTCATTAAAGCAGGCAGAGAGCGTGCAGGAAACATTTCAGTCATCTTTTACTCAAATCCTTAAGGGTATTGTCATCAATCAGGCAAACGCATTGCGCATGGTTAATGTTTCTTTGACAGATGCTTTTCAAAAAGCATTGCCTATTGCTAAGTTTGAAGCAGCCGATAGGGCTTCGCGAATCATCCCTCTTATGCAGCAAGGCCTTTCTGGTGAAGCGCTTTGGCAGTCTTTGATGCCTAAGGTAAAGACAGAGTATTCTGTTCAAAGCATTAAGCTGGGCATCAAGGGCAGGATTGACCGTTTGGAATGCTATCATAACGCCCTTCTGCCAGTAGAACTCAAGAGCGGTAATCCTCCAAAGGAAGGCGTGTGGGATGGTCATCGCGTTCAGGTTGCAGCTTATGCTTTATTGTTGGAGGACCATTTTAATACTGCAGTTCCAGAAGCCATTGTGCAGTACGTTGACCATAACTTGCGCCGTTCTGTTGTTCTTAATCCTTTCTTGCGTGAGCATGTCATTGAAATTACTGCCAATGTCAAGAACTGCCTTGAAAGCAAGGCTCTTCCTAAGGGCTGTGGCAGGGAGAACTGTTCTGCCTGTTTGGCCGTCGAAATGACTAATAGAAAACTTTAAATATGCCGTTAATTTTTGTGTCATCATTAGAGAAAGGTGATATATATGGTTGATGATCAAAGAAAATTTTCTAAGCAATTGATTGGTAAGACTGTTGTTAGCAAGTCCGGCAAGCGTTTTGGAGAGGTCGGCGACCTTGTTTTTGAGGTTAAGAGTGGCGAGCTTATTCACGTTGTGCTTAAGAATCCGACAGCGTATACTGAAAAGCTTGAGTTGGAGAAGGACAAGTCTGGCGAATTGTTGATTCCTTGCAGCGCAGTCATCGCAACCGGTGACTTTGTTGTCGTAAGTGAAGAAGATATTGCCTGATTCTTGATAACATTTTTATACTTTTATTGCAGGTATTCTGATGGGGATGGAAGAATCATCGATTTGGACTGAGAAATACCGCCCGAAGTCATTTGCTGATATTCGCGGCCAGGAAGAGATTGTTAGAAAGCTGTCTGCTTTTGTTGGGCAGAAGAACCTGCCTCATTTGCTGTTTGCAGGCCCTGCTGGTGTTGGCAAGTCCACTCTTGCACTAGTATTGGCCCGTTCTTTTTTTGGCGAGAGGTATAGGGATAATTTTCTTGAGTTGAAT